>JBFJTV010000068.1:0-9731 GCA_041625075.1 Candidatus Polarisedimenticolaceae bacterium
CCCCGACCACCAAGTTGACGCGTTTGCCGAGAGGGGCGTGGACTTTCAGGTGGGTGATATCCGTCGTGATGCGTTCCCGTTGATCCCAGTCGTAGACGAACAGCGCGGTCAGATCGTTAACGCCGATGCCAAGCGTCCCTTCGTCCACGTTCTCGAACAGATTCTTGTAGTCGCGCCATGTCTGGCGGAAGAACAGGTCCACTTTGCCCAGACGGAAATTGCCGCCGACCGTGTAGAGCTTCTGCCGCTGGTTGAGATCGGTGGGAAGACGGAAGACATCGCGCTGGATGTCCTTCATGAACAGCGAGGGACCGGTCCGTGACCCGTCCGTGTACTCGAAGACCACCTGGATGTTCTCGGTGGCCTCGATCTTCAAATCGACGTTGTTGAAGCGTCTCAGGGTGTCCCACGCGGCCCCGTCTTCGTCGGCGATTAGGGGGAACAGATCGTAAACATAGGACTGTTGCCAGAAGTTGAACGACAGGCTGTACTTGTCCTTGCGGCCCAGCTCGACCCTGGCACGCTGGTACGGGTCGCCACCGAGCCCGGCAGCGTCCGCCCGCGCGAAGTCCACGAGCTTCGACTCGAGATCCCTCCAGATCAGCGAGAAGTTGGCGACCCGAAAACCGCTGCTGAGCGCATCCCAATCCTCGTCGTACTTCTGTTCGCTGCCGTTGACTCTGACGTTGCGATAGACGACCTCGAAGTCGCCCTCAATCACTTGTTCGTCGTCATCGGCGGCCGGCACCGGCAGACCCGCAAGCAGGATGATCGCCAGGACCGAGATGCCGAATATCATTCTCGTCATGGCTTACTCCTCCAGGAAGAACGGGCTCGTGTTCGAGCCGTGGATCGCCGTGTGGCAGGCCGTGCACTTCTCGTTGAGGAATCGCGGTGCGCTGTGCCAGGGCGGGGTCACGCTCGCGCTGTGGCACTCGTAGCACAGGTTGACCTGGGCCGTATGTCTCAGCAGGTGGCGGTTGGGGGAGCCGTGAACCACGTGACAGGCGACGCAGCCGTCGACGATGGTGACGTCGTGTGGGTAGATGAAAGGCCCGGCCTTCTCGAAGTGACACGCGGCGCAGGTCTGGTCAAAGAGCGGGGTGCTCGTCCTCAGAGAGCGCGACGCGTGCGGCTCGTGGCACCGTGCGCAGGCGTTACCGCCGCTGTCCCGAAGCGGGAGAGCGTCGAGCGGATGCGAGCGCGGAAGGTCGAACTGCGCCCGGATCGGCCGGTGGCACGACGAACACAGCTGCAGCGCCGTGGGCTCTTGCAGCATCTTCACGCCGGTCGAGTGCGGGTTGTGGCAATCGACGCAACCGACGTCGGCCAGGAGGTGGATTGCCTGCCTGACGTTGAAGTGCCTCTCCTCCCGCTCGTGGCAGGTCATGCAGATCTTCGATGACTCCTTGGGGGTGAGGTCCGTCGGCATGACGATCAGGTCGATCTCGCCGCCGCTTTCGATGTGCTCGCCCCCCGGACCGTGGCAGGTCTCGCACGCCGTCTCTGAGTCCCACCCCGGTGCCACTGCATGCGGCGTCATTTCGAGCGCCTTGACGACCTCCTCGTGGCAAACCGCACAGGTCTCGGCGCCCTCGTAGTCGTCGTTCGCGACCAGCGCGGTCCCGCCGGCGACGAGCACGACCACGATGGACCAGAGGACCAACCTTCGACGCTTTAGGTCCATGTCGCCCCCTTACATTCGGAGCCCGTGTGGAGCCCCAGAAGGATTCGAACGGAAGAGAATTTTCTGCCCTGGAAAAACAAAAGACAAGACTTTTTCGGTCCAAAAGGGACCGAAAAAATCTGCTTTGTCAGGGGTTCAGTTGGGCCATGATCTCGGGCTTGGACTCCTCGATGGCAAGCAGCGAGTGACAAGTATCGCAGTCCATCGAGATGACCTCGCCGTCGGCCGTGGTGTGATCATCGTTGTGGCACCGGAAGCAGCCATCCGAGGCCTCGTGCCCGCTGTGGTCGGGGTAGGTGCCCCAGGTCACCTTCATCGAGGGAAAGACGTTGGTGGCCCAGATATCGCCGAGGACACGGCCGGCCTCTTCGATCTTCGCCGAACGTTCGTCCAGCAGATCGGGGTAGTTTGTCGAATAGAAGTCCTGGACAGCCTCCGCGATCCCCGCCCGTGCGGCCTCGTGCGAGGCATAGTCCTGTTTGAGAATGCGAACGCCCTCTCTCCGGATGTAGGGCAGATCTCGCAGGATCCGCCCCTCGAGCAGGGCCACGTCGACCTCCTCCTCGGGCAGACGATAGACGTGCGTGGGACGGTTGTGGCAGTCCACGCAGTCCATGACGCGCCAGGACTCGGTGGCGACTTCCGGGACGCCGTCGCTCGGCGTGTAGACCTTCTTGGTGCCGTCGGCCATGGTCAGCTCGACGTCGTAGATCGTCTCCCGCTTCTCGTCCGAGCGGTAGCGGATAAGGATATCCGGATCGACGTGCCAGTGGATTCCCTCGGATTTGCGCTCCTGAATGCCACCCACACGTAGCAGCACAACGGTGTTCGTCTCGGTGTTCTCCTCGTCGTTGCCGAACTGGGTCGAAACCTGCAGGCGGTCGCCCACGAACTTGTCGGGCCAGTGACACTGCTCGCACGTCTCGCGCGCGGGACGCAGGTCGTGGACCGGCGTCGGGATCGGCCGCGGGTAGAGGTCGAACGTCACCGAAACGACCTGCCACGCGCCTGAGAGCTTCGACTTGACGAACCAGTCGGCACCGGGTCCGATGTGACAGTCGACACACTTGACCCTCGAGTGGGGTGAGCGGCTGTAGACCGTGTGCTCCGGCTCCATGACCTCATGGCAGGTCGTGCCGCAAAACTCGGTCGTCTCCATGACCTCGACACCCTTGAAGGTGGCGGTCGCCAGGATCACCACGTTGACCGTGGTCAGGACGAAGAATGTCAACACCCAAGTTCGGACACGGCCGAGATTGAGATCGATGACGGGAAACCGTGGCTCCGCCTCGCCACGCTCGCGCGCCCGGCGTGCCCGACGGCGTTCGCGAATGATCCCGATCGGAATCAGAGCGAGACCGAGGAGCAAGAAGGCGGGGAGGATCAGGTAGGCGAGGATGCCGATGTACGGGTTCCCGACAAAACCGGCCAGCTCGATCGTGAACAGCGTCACGATCAGAACGGCGCTGACCGTGACGAGCGAGACCCCGAGCAGGCTGATCGTATTCCGCGTCAGGGCGATGATGAAGTTGCGCACTGGAGCCCACCTCCCGGCGAATTCTACCCTCAAAAAGGGACTTTTTCAGTAGCTTGCGTGTGTTCCAACATGCGTAATAATAGAAGCGTGCCCATCGGCACGGGACTTCAATCTCTTCCATCGAAGAGGAGGAATCAAATTGAGTCGGATCACAAAGCTCGCAACCGGCCTCGTGCTGGCGCTCGCGCTTCTCGCCGCCGCACCTCTTGCCGGAGCGGACGAAGGGAAAGACCTCTTCATCGCCCAGAAGTGCAACATGTGCCACGCGGTCAGCTCCGCGGGAATCGAGGCCAAGGTCAAGTCCGAGAAGATGATGGGGCCTGATCTGACCGGCGTCGGCGACCGGCTCGATGCCGAGACGATCGCCAAGTTCCTGAAGAAAGAAACCCAGATCGACGGCAAGGATCACAAGAAAGAGTTCGCCGGCACCGACGACGAGCTCAAAGCGATCATCGCCTGGCTCGAGACACAGAAGTAAACCCAACGCTTCAGAGCCGTCCGGGGCTGCCGAGCCCCGGGCGGCTTCTGTCTTCCCAGCTCTGAAGAATCTCGATGTAGTTGGCGCGCTCATAGGCCTTCGGGTCGGGGCACCGCTCGAGACTCATGCTCCCCCGCATCTGTTCGACCGATTCGTACTCGTGCTCCTCGAGCCATTCCTCGAGACCGGTGATCAACGTCTTCAGGTAACCGGGCCCCTGCTTCAGCAAGACGGAGACCGTCTGGACGGCATCGGCCCCGGCCATGATGGCCTTGATGACGTCCGAGGTTTCGTGGACGCCGCCCGAGGCCGCGAGCGCCGCGCCGGTCTTCCCGAAGAGAACCGCGAGCCACCGAAGCCGCAGTAAGAGCTCGGCCTGGGTCGACAGCCGCAGCTTGCGCTCGGCCTCCAGCTCTTCGATATCGATGTCCGCCTGGTAGAACCGGTTGAACAGCACCAAGCCGTCGGCGCCCGCCTCCGCCAGTTGCACCGCGAAGTGCGGCAGCGCCGTGTAGCGTGGTCCCAGCTTGACGGCCAGGGGGATCTCGATCTGGGCGCGAACCGCCGCCACCATCTCGACGACGTTGCGCTCGACGTCGGCCGCGCACTTGGTGGGGTCCGTCGGCAGGTAGTACACGTTCAGCTCGAGCGCATCGGCCCCGGTCTGCTGGATCAGCCGCGAAAACCCCAGCCAGCCGCCGAGCGTCGATCCGTTCAGCGACGCGATCAAGGGGACCGAAACGGCTTTCTTGATCCGGTGGAGCTGCTCGAGGTACTCGTCAGGCCCCAACATGAAGACGTCGGTGTGGGGGAGATAGGACAGCGCCTCGGCGTGGGTTGCCTCATGACTTTCGTGATGGTGGAGCGCCGCCATCTGCTCGCGCGCGATCTGCTCCTCGAACAACGAGCGCATGACGATTGCGGCGGCACCCGCGTCCTCGAGCTGTCTCACGGTCGCGAGGTCGTCGGCGAGCGGCGACGCCCCTGGCATGAGCGGGTGCTTCAGACGAATCCCGAGGTAGGTCGTCGAAAGATCCATGGCCGCTACCTCCCTACCGGCTTGAGCTCGGGTTCCCGCTCGACCGGGACCGTGAGCCCGGAGAGTTGCTGGTAGATCGCGAACCGCTGCGCCGCGTGACGCTGCGCGGCCTCGACCAACAGCTCGAAACGTTTCGGATGGGTTTTTTGCACCATGCGGAAACGTGCCTCGTTTCGCATGAACGTGGCGATCGGTACCTTGGGAGTTCCGGAATCGAGCTTGAGTGGGGGCTGGCCCTGGGCCACGCGCCGCGGGTCGAAGCGGTAAAGCGGCCAAAAGCCGGAATTCACGGCCAGCTTCTGTTGCTCGGCACCGAGGGCCATGTCGTAACCGTGGGCGATGCAGTGGCTGTACGCGATGATCAGCGAGGGTCCGGGGTAGGAGTCGGCCTCGATAAAGGCGTTGACCGTCTGGTTGTCCTTGGCGCCGACCGCGACGTGGGCGACGTAGGCGTTGCCGTAGCTCATCGCTTCCAGCCCGAGGTCCTTTTTGGGGATTTCCTTACCGGCCGCGGCGAACTTGGCCGCCGCTCCGAGGGGAGTCGCCTTCGACTGCTGTCCACCGGTGTTGGAGTAGACCTCGGTATCGAGAACCAGCATGTTGACGTCGCGGTTCATCGCTAGAACGTGGTCGAGCCCGCCGAACCCGATGTCGTAGGCCCAACCGTCGCCACCCACCAGCCACACACTCTTCTTGACGAGATAGTCGGCCAGAAGCTCGAGCCGGCGCGCGTCCGGGTTCGAGATCTCGCGCAACAGCGTCCTGAGCGCGGCGACACGCTCGCGCTGTTCGAGAATCCCGGCCTCATCCTTCTGTTTCGCGTGCAGCAACCCGTCCACGAGCTCGTCACTGAGCGACGGGGCCAGCTGCCTGACGAGCGCACGCGCCTGTCCGAGGTGCCCGTCGATGGCCAGCCGGAAACCGAAGCCGAACTCGGCGTTGTCCTCGAACAGCGAGTTCGACCACGCCGGCCCGCGCCCGTCGCGATTCGCACAGAAGGGGGTCGTGGGCAGGTTGCCGCCGTAGATCGACGAGCACCCCGTGGCGTTGGCGATCAGCGCGCGGTCCCCGAACAGCTGGGTCAGCAGCTTGACGTACGGGGTCTCACCACACCCGGCGCATGCGCCGGAGTACTCGAACAGCGGCTCGAGAAACTGCGAGCCCTTGTTGTCGATCTTGACGTCCGCGCGGTCGGCCTCGGGGAGGTCGAGGAAGAACGCGTAGTTCTCTCTCTCCTGCTCGAGCAGGGGGGGTTGGGGCGCCATGTCGATCGCCTTGTGCCGCGGATTCGATTTGTCCTTCGCCGGACAGAACTCCACGCAGAGCGAGCACCCGGTGCAATCCTCGGGGGCGACCTGCAGGCTGTATTGCATCCCCGGGTATTCCTTGCCTCGAAACGGCGTCGTCACGAAGGTCTCGGGTGCCTCGGACAGCCGTTCCGGGTCGACGACTTTGGCGCGGATCGCAGCATGGGGGCAGATCAGCGCGCACTTGTTGCACTGGATACAGATGTCGGCGTCCCACACGGGGATCTCGAGCGCGATGTTGCGTTTCTCCCACTTCGACGTCCCGATGGGCCAGGTCCCGTCGACGGGAAACGCGCTGACCGGGAGAAGGTCGCCCTTGCCCGCGATCATCACGGCGCTGACCTGCTTCACGAAATCGGGAGCTTCCTCCGAGACGACCGGCGGACGCGAACGGGTCGCGGTCACCCGGCCCGGCGGCTCGACGCGGTGGAGGTGCGCGAGCGTTTGATCGACGGCAGCGTAGTTCCGTTCGACGACCTCGACGCCCTTGTTGCCGTAGGTTGCCGAGATCGCCTCTTTGATCTTCGCGATCGCGTCTTCGCGGGGAAGGACCCCGGAGATCGCAAAGAAGCAGGTCTGCATGACGGTGTTGATGCGGCCACCGAGACCCGCGTCACGCGCCACCTTGTAGGCATCGATGACGTAGAGACGGAGATCCTTCTCCAGAACCTGTTCCTGAACCTCTCGTGGAAGCCGGTCCCAGACCTCTTCCCGCGAGTACGGTGCGTTGAGCAGGAAGACACCCCCGGGCACGGCGCACTCGAGAACGTCGAAGCGGTCCAAAAAGACGAAGTGGTGGCAAGCGACGAAGCTCGCCTTTCGGATCAGATAGTTCGAGTGGACCGGACGCGGTCCGAACCTGAGGTGCGAAATCGTGACGGCGCCGGACTTCTTCGAGTCGTAGACGAAGTAGCCCTGTGCGTGGTTCTCCGTCCCTTCGCCGATCAGCTTGATCGAGTTCTTGTTTGCGCTGACCGTGCCGTCGGCGCCGAGTCCGTAAAACACCGCGCGAACGACGTCGTCCGCCTCGATGTCGAAATCGGGATCGACCTGAAGCGACGTGTGCGTGACGTCGTCGACGATCCCCACCGTGAAGTGCGTTCGCCGGCCGGTGGCTTCGAGCTCGTCGAAAACGGCCTTGACCATCGCGGGCGTGAATTCCTTGGACGACAGGCCGTAGCGCCCGCCGATGACGCTCGGGCGCTCTTTGAAGCTGGAGAAGCCGGAGTCCTCCGCCTCGCGAAGCGCGCCCAGAACATCGAGATAGAGCGGCTCACCGAGCGCGCCGGGCGACTTCGTTCGATCGAGAACGGCGATCGTACGGGTCGTCTCGGGAAGTGACGCCACGAAGTCGTCGACCGGGAACGGCCGGTACAACCGGACCTTGACGACGCCGACACGCTCGCCGCGCGCCGCCATCCATTCGACGGTCTCGGTGGTGACCTCGGAGCCGGAGCCCATGATCACGATCACGCGTTCGGCGTTCGGGTGCCCGGCGTACTCGAAGAGGTCGTATGCCCGGCCGGTCCGCTCGGCAAACCGAAGCATCTCCTCCCTTACGATTTCGGGGCATGCAAGGTAGAAACCGTTGCATGCCTCTCGTGCCTGGAAGAAGGCATCGGGGTTTTGCGCGGTGCCGCGCAGAACCGGCCGGTCGGGCGAGAGCGCACGGCGGCGATGGGCCTCGATCCACTCCTCCTTGATCATGAATCGCAGATCCTCGTCGTCGAGCCTCTCGATCTTGTTGACTTCGTGAGAGACGCGGAAGCCGTCGAAAAAGTGCAGGAAGGGGACACGCGATCGCAGGGTCGCCGCCTGTGAGATGGCGGCGAAGTCGTGGGCCTCCTGCACCGAGGCCGAGGCGAGCAGCGCAAAGCCGGTCTCCCGGCAGGCCATGACGTCCGAGTGATCCCCGAAGATCGACAACGCGTGTGTGGCCAGGGTCCGCGCCGCGACGTGCATGGCAAACGGCGTCAGCTCGCCCGCGATCTTGTACATGTTCGGGATCATCAGCAGCAGACCCTGGGACGACGTGAAGGTCGTCGTCAGCGCGCCCGCCTGGAGGGAGCCGTGGACGGCGCCGGCCGCGCCACCCTCCGACTGCATCTCCACGACCTGGGGGATCGCTCCCCAGATGTTGGTCCGCCCCCCGGATGACCACTCGTCGGAAAGCTCGCCCATCGGGGAAGAGGGGGTGATCGGGTAGATCGCCACCACCTCGTTGGTGCGGTGCGCCACCGAGGCGGCGGCTTCGTTTCCGTCAACGGTGATCCAACGAGCGGATGCCATGGTTCTCGCCCTCCGTGAGGGTCTCCGCTGCACTTCGCGTGCCATCGGCCGGGGACCGCAAGCCGGGCCCACGACCGGGGGTTCGAGGGGACTTTTCCCCACGGCCGCGGAGGAATCCCCCGTACCGGGGGCCCCGAAGGACCGCGGGCCCCGTCCCGGGGCCGCCACGGGGTGGCAGATCGATTGCATTCAAGAGCCATTCGGTGCCCGCGATTCGCGCGATAGGCACGGACAGGTCTCGATATGCTGGAGTTCCGCTTCCACGGTCGCGGCGGCCAGGGTGTGGTCACCCTGAGCAAGCTCGTCGCGCGGCTCTACTTCCAGCTCGGCGCCCACGTCAAGGAATTCCCCAAGTTCGGTGTCGAGCGGCGCGGCGCGCCGGTCGAGGGTTACGTCCGGGTGGACGATCGCCCGATCCACGTAGCCTGTCAGATCTACGAGCCCAACGTCGTCGTCGTGATGTCCGAGTCCATCCTGGACCAGGTCAACGTCACCGCCGGCCTCCCCCCCGAAGCGCTCGTACTGATCAACAGCGGCCGTCCACCCGACTTCTTCCGCGCGTCCCTCGCCGGGATGTGGGTCGCGACGATCGACGCATCCGCGATCGCGCTGCGTCACGGGCTGGGGACCGCGCTGGCTCCCATCGCCAACGTGACGCTCTTCGGCGCATTCTCGAAGCTGATGAAGATGGAACGGGACGGGGTCGAGAACGCGGTCAGCCTGGAGCTCAAGCGCCCCGGGAGCAATCTCGATGCTTGCCTCGAAGCCTACGACAGGGCAACCGACCCCGTCCTGCTTCCGGGTTCGCGCCCCGAGACCCCGGTGACGCCCGGCCCCTACGAGAAGCTCGAGGACCTTCCGGAGTTCGCCTACTCGACCCCGGCGGCGGCGGGGGTTCCCACCGGGTCGTGGAGATCGCAACGTCCTCTCTATCTGATGAAGGTCGCGCCCTGCGCGGCGCGATGTCCCGCGGGAAACGACGTCCCCGGGTTCCTCGCGGCTCTCGCCGAGAACGACCCGACCCGCGCCATGGAGATCCTTCTCGAGACGTCGCCCTTCCCCGGTGTCTGCGGTCGTGTCTGTCCGCACCCGTGTGAGGACGAGTGCAACCGCGAAGGTTTCGACGGCGCAGTTGCCGTTCGTGCGGCCGAGCGTTATGCCGAGGCCCATGCCGGGAACATCTCGATCAAGGGCCGCCCGCTCAACCAACATCGCGTCGCTATCGTCGGTGCGGGTCCCGCCGGTCTGTCCGCGGCGTGGAAGCTCCAGCGGTTGGGCTACGAGGTCGTGGTTTTCGAAGCCGCGCCCGATCCGGGCGGGATGCTGCTGCTCGGTATCCCGTCCTTCCGCCTGCCGCGTGACGTCCTGCGACGGGAGATCGAGCGCATCGTCGC
>JBFJTV010000069.1:0-9726 GCA_041625075.1 Candidatus Polarisedimenticolaceae bacterium
CATGCCTTTGTTGCCGTTTTGGTGCCAGACCTCCTAGAGGTTCTGGTGTTTTCGGGACGCTCTTCACGGGAGGTGTGGCACCAAACGGCCAACAAAGGCATGTCCCCGGGAGAAACCGCATGATGCCCCCGGTCCGGCTCCGTCGCTTGCTTCTTGCCGTTCTTCTCTTCGCGGCCACCGGCGCCGTGCTCGCAAAAGACGTCACCGTCAATCGCTGGCTCATGCTCGGTCCCGTAGCCGACCGCTTGCCCGCCTTTCACGACGAGAAGCCCGGGGCGTACTCGCTTGATGACCTTCTCGCCGCTGATCGGCTGCCGCGCGACATCGAATCACCCGCCGAGGGCCAGGTTGCGCCGTGGTTCTCGGAGAAGGGTGAGCTCGCATGGGCGCCGCAGGAAACGGGCGCCGACGGGCGTGTGGACCTGACCGTCCCGCCGTCTAGCGGCGACGGGGTCTCCGCGGTGGCGTGGCTCGCGACCTATCTCGAAACAGATCGGTGGCAGAGCTTCACCCTGAAGCTCGACGGCGCGCACCCGCGCCGGGTGTGGCTCGACCACACCGAGATCGCCAAGGGGAACGAGTCCGGAGGCGAGGGCGTCAGCGGCACGCTGACCTTGACGCCGGGCAAGCACCTGCTGGCCGTCGCGACGCTTTACGACCCGTACGGCGAGCCGGACTGGTGGGTGCAGGCGACGCTCGCTCGCGCCGACAACTCACCCGACGCACCGCTGACCGTCGCGCTCGACCCCAAACGCAGCATCGACATCATCGACATCCTCGACGCGCCTCGAATCACCGATGTCGCGATCTCCTCCGACGGGACGCTGGCCGCAAGCGTTTTCAGCCGGATCATTCCGGGAACGTCCGAAACCGAGAGGTGGATCGAGGTCCGCACGATCAAGGACCGCAGGCTCCGCTGGTCGATGCGGGGAATCAACGCTCGCTCGCTCGCGTTCGTTCCCGACACACACCGGATCTCGTACATTACGATGGAAGATGGCGAGGGAGGAGCGACCGGGACGATCTGGCTCGCCGACATCGACACCGGCAAGGTCGATCCGTTCCTCCCGGGCATCGCGAATCTCGAGGGCTATCTGTGGTCGCCGACCGGAAACTCGATCGTCTACTCCGCGGCGGTCGATGCCGAGCCGGACGAGCGCGGCGTCAAGAGACTCGAAGGGCTTCACGACCGGCGCTCGGGTTACCGTCGCAAGAGTTATCTCTACCAGGTCATAGTTCCCGGCGCGGCGACGCGCCGTCTGACCTCGGGCAAGGTTTCGACGGGCGCGCTCGACATTTCGGGTGACGGCAAACGCCTGCTGTTCAGCCGTGTCTTCGACGATGTTGCGGAGCGCCCGTTCACACGCACCGAGATCTGGGAGATGAATCTCGAGACGCTCGAGACGCGCCTGCTCCGCGACGAGCGCTGGTTCCGCAACGCGCTGTACTCGCCCGACGCAAAGAAGATCCTCGTTCTCGGTGGTCCGTCGACCTTTGACGGCGCGGGGGTCAGCGTTCCGAGCGGCGCCACCCCGAACGACTACGACGGTCAGCTGTACATCTGGGACCCGGTGAGCAACGAGGTCGAGGCGATTAGCCGCGAGTTCGATCCAGCGATCCGCCAGGCGGTGTGGAGCCCGAAGGATGGCAACGTCTATCTACTGGCGCGCGACCGCGACTTTTCCTACGTGTTCCGGTACGACCTCAAGAGAAAGGCCTTCGAGAAGCTAAAGGGCAGGTTCGAGTCGCTCAACCGTCTGACCGTGGCCAGCAATGCGACGGTGGCGCTCGCCACGGGAACGTCACCCTGGATCACGCAAGGGATGGTCGCGCTCCAGCTCAACAAGGACGAGGCCGCCGTCATCAAGTGGGGAGCCGGCGACTGGTACGAGGACACCGTGCGGGGTAGCACACGGGTGTGGAGCTTTACCGCGTCGGATGGCCAGAAGATTGACGGCCGTCTCTATCTGCCACCGGGGTTCGACGAGATGAGAAAGTACCCGTGCATCGTCTATTACTACGGTGGGGTGGACCCGACCGGGCGCGGTTTTGGCGGTCGTTACCCCAAGGAGTACTGGGCCTCACAGGGTTACGTCGTGTACGTGCTCCAACCTTCGGGGGCGACCGGGTACGGCCAGGCCTTCTCGTCGCGACACGTCAACGATTGGGGTGAGATCGTCGCGGGTGAGATCGTCGACGGTGTCAAGAAGTTCCTCGAGGCTCACCCGTTTGTCGATCCGAAACGGGTCGGTTGTATCGGCGCATCCTACGGCGGGTTCATGACAATGCGGCTGGTGACACGGACCGACATCTTCGCGGCTGCCGTGTCTCACGCCGGTATCTCGTCGATTGCTTCGTACTGGGGCGAGGGTTACTGGGGCTACCAGTACAGCGCCGTCGCGGCCGCGGAGTCGTATCCCTGGAACCGCAAGGATCTGTACCTCGATCAGAGCCCGCTGTTCGAGGCCGACAAGGTCAAGACGCCGATCCTGTTGACCCACGGAACGGCCGACACCAACGTCCCGGTCGGCGAGAGCGACCAGTTCTACACCGCGCTCAAGCTCGTCGACGCCCCTGTCGAATACGTCCAGATCGAGGGCCAGGACCACTGGATCCTCGACCACGACAAGCGGCTGTTGTGGTCTCGGACGATCGTGGCGTGGTTCGATCGCTGGCTCAAGGACCAGCCCGAATGGTGGAACCACCTCTACCCCGAACCGGAATGAGGCTGCGCAGGCTTGGCGTCGTCGTCGCCCTAGGCCTGCTCTTCGGGTGCGGCGAGGGCGACGACGCTCCGCCCCCCGCGCCAACCGCATCGACACCCGTGGCCGGTGTTCCGGATCGCAACACGATCCTGATCGGTCTCGACGGGCTCGATTGGGACATCCTCGACCCGTTGATCGAGAGCGGCGAGCTTCCCAACCTCGGACGTCTCGTAGCGGCCGGAACTCGCGCCCGCCTGCGAACCGTCGTACCGGTGCTCTCTCCTGTGGTGTGGACCTCGGTCGCCACCGGAAAGGGGCCGACCAAGCACGGCATCATGGATTTTCTGGCCCGCCGCTCCGACGGCTCGATGCTCCCCGTGACCAGCACGTTGTGGCAATCGAAGGCGGTGTGGCGTCTGCTCGGCGATGCCGGCGTTCCCGTCTCGGTCACCGCGTGGTGGGCGACGTGGCCTGCCGAGGCCGTCAACGGTACCATGGCCACCGACCGCATCGCCTACCAGCTGTTCAAGGAGATCATCAACGATCCCGCCGACCCGGCGGCGGAGGCAAGGGGCAAGACCTGGCCGCCCGAATTGTTCGATGATCTCGCGCCGCTGATCGTCCGTCCCGCCGCGATTGCCGAGGGCGAGCTCGCGGCGTACGTCGACATGGATGCGTTGGGTCGAGCCGACCAGGACGACCGTGACCGTCTCGAGGACCTGGCCACGGTGCTGGCCTCGACCCGGACCTACGAGGCGATCGGGCTGGAGCTGCTACACCGGCAGCCTCGCGGGTTTCACGCCATCTACAACGAGTCGACCGACACGGCGGCCCATCTCTTCATGGGCTTCCGGCCTCCACGCATGCCCGCTGTCGACGAGCGCCGCGCGGCCGCCTTTGGCAACGTCGTCGACGCGGTCTACCGTGAGGCCGACGCGATGGTCGGACGCGTTCTCGAAACCGTCGACGAAGACCGGACGGTCATCGTCGTCTCCGACCACGGCTTCAAGCACGCCGACAACCGCCCCGCGACGGACTCGCGGGTCGATCACGGACCGGGCGCGGACTGGCACGACCGCTTCGGCGTGCTGATCCTCTCGGGTCCCGGGATCCGGGCGGGTGCCGAGGTCGCCGACGCCAGCGTTCTGGACGTCACCCCGACGATCCTCGCGCTCTACGGCATGCCGGTGGGCGAGGACATGGACGGCAGAGTTCTCGAAGAGGCTCTCGAACCGTATTTTCTCGCCGAGCATCCGCCACGGACGGTTCCCACCTATGAGGAGGACACGATCGCCGCGCACGAGGTTGCGCCCTCGCTGCAGGACGCCGATCTGATGGAAAAGCTCCGCGCGCTCGGCTACATCGGTGGCGACACGGTGGTCGACGAGCCCGCGGGCACGGCGACCGCGGACACGTTCACGCAGGACAACGCTCGCGCGTACAGCAACCGCGGCACGGTCCTGCTGGGCCAGCGCGATCTGGACGGCGCGCTCGCGGAGTTCCGCCGCGCCGAGGCGGCTGGTGGGGGAGCGCAGGCGCTGGTCAACATCGCGACCGTGTTGATGCTCCGGGGCGAGTTCGACGAGGCCGAGACCGTCATCGACCGGATCGAGGACATCTCGCCCGAGGGAAGGTTCGTCCCGGCGCTGCGTGGAACGCTCGCCGATCTCAGAGGCGACCGCGTCGAGGCCGAGCGGCTGCTGCGCGAGACCATCGCACGAGACCCGGCCGACTCGCGCGCGCGAACCCGCCTGGGCCACGTCCTCGAAGCGACGGGTCGCCTCGCCGAGGCCCTCGGCGAGTACGAGGCGGCGATCCGCTACGATCCGGAGAACGCCCCGGCGCACAATTACGCGGGGAACCTCTACCGCCTGCGCGGCGATCTCGAACGCGCCGAGACCTATTACCGCCGATCCGTCGATGCCGATCCGCGATACCCCGGGGCCTACAACAACCTCGGTCTCCTGTTGCAGGAGACCGGACGTCTCGACGACGCGGTCGCGCTCTACCGCAAGGGTCTCGACTACGCCCCCGATTCGGCGCTGCTGCGCAACAGCCTCGGAAGCCTGCTGATCCTGCGCCGCGATCTCGACGGCGCCGAGCGCGAGCTTCGCCGCGCGATGGAGATCGATCCGGCCCTGGCCGAGCCGTTTATCAATCTCGGGATCGTGCTGGCCGAGCGAGGCAAGCTCGACGAGGCGGCCCAGGCGTTCGCGCGCGCCATCGAGACGCAGCCCAACCGGCCCGACGCGCTCTTCAACCTGGCCAAACTCAAGCTGATCCAGGGCGACCACGCCGCGGGACTCGATCACTTCGCGCGAACGCTCGAGGTCGCGCCGCGATACTTCGATGCCGCGATCGGGGCGGGCGAGACCGCCTACCGTCTGGGACGCGACGACGAGGCCCTGCGGTTCTTCGAGCAGGCGCGGGCGATCGACCCGGACGTCTCGCGGGTCCGCCGGCGTCTCGGCGAGCTGTACTTGAAGCGTGGCGACCGCAAGGGCGCGGTCAGGGAATGGCAGCGGGCGATCGAGTTGAACCCGGACCAGCCCGAGCTACGCGAGAAGCTCGGTGAGCTCGGGGGGTAGTCTCTAGAACAGGAAACCCACCCCGAGTTTCCAGCCGTTGAACGCGACCTCGTCCCGCCGTCTCAGGCTGACGAAGTCACCGGTCCCGAGCGGGCGCGTCAGATCGTCCGGCAATCCTCTCCACTGCGAGTGCTCGTACCCGAACCAGAAACGGTAGCGATCGTCCAGGATGTGACCGACGACGCGAACGTCGAAGTCGACGATGCTCCCCGAGCGGTCGTCATCGACCTTCGAAAACGACGACGCCGGTATGTCGACCCCAAAGAAAGGGCAGGTGATGAAATCGCCGGTGACGCACGGGCCGACGGGTGTGATCCCCGAGCTTCCGCTGACCTCTCCCGTCAGCAACGAGACCCCGAGCGTCGAGTCGATCGTCAGAAACTCGCTGAAGGAGTACTCGCCGGTAACCGACGTCTTGAGCCCGAACATCTCGCCCTTGTTGGCACGGTCGGCACCGTAGGTGTACAGCCCGAAGTAGTAGTCGCCCGAACCGTAGGCGTCGTAGATGCCGGACAGGGTTTCCTCGAAGTTCGCGTAGCGCAGACCGACCGCCCACCCCAGATCGAAGCGTTCGCCCAGGTCGTGCTCGCGGCCCCACATCACGTCGATCGTCTGCGCCTCGATCTTCCCGACCATGTCCCAGTGCCCCGGGATGCCGGCGGCACCGTACGTGTAGCTGTATCCGTAGATCGACGGCCCGATCGCGAAGTTGGCAAAACCGACGGCCGGTCCGTTGCCGACCGAGCGGGTGTCGTTCTCGTACGCCCAGTAGGAGATCGCGAGATCGCTGTCGTTGGGCCAGCGGTACCCGAACTCGATCCGGCCGCCCCACTCCGAGTCCCAGTCGAGGGCCACCTCGGACGAGGTCTGCACCGACGCCGACGAGAAGTCCTGGATCGTCACGACGACATCGTCCGTTTCGGTCGGCGTCGCATAGATCGCGTCGAGAAACAGGAAGAACCCCTCGTCCTCGTCGCGGTACTGGGCGGCGGCCGGACTCGCCAGCGCAAGAGCCAGCGCGGCGACCGTCACGAGCATCCCGATGCGTCTACCAGCCATGTCGATCTCCCCGCCCGCCGGGTGTCATCCCGCGAGCCGGTCACAGGGGCAGAGCATAATCCATGCGGACCGAATGTAAAGCGACTTTCTTGGATCGGGCAGGACTACTCGACCCGGAGAACGGCGAGAAAGGCGTCCTGCGGGATGTCGACGCGCCCGACCCGCTTCATCCGCTTCTTGCCTTCCTTCTGGCGCTCGAGCAGCTTCCTCTTGCGGGTGACGTCGCCCCCGTAGCACTTCGCGAGGACGTTCTTTCGCATCGCGCGGACGCTCTCGCGACAGAGGATCTTGCCGCCCACCGCCGCCTGGATGACGACCTCGAACATCTGCCGGGGGATCAGCTCGCGCATCTTCGCGGCCAGCGCGCGCCCCTTGTACTCGGCCTTGTCGCGGTGACAGATCAGCGACAGCGCGTCCACCGGTTCGCCGTTGACCAGCAGGTCGAGCTTGACCATCTTGCTCGTGCGATAACCCGAGAAGTGGTAGTCGAGCGACGCATACCCGCGCGTGCACGACTTGAGCTTGTCGTAGAAATCGAGCACGACCTCGGCGAGTGGGAGCTCGTACTCGAGGAGCACCCGGGTCTTCGAGAGATAGTCGAGCTTCTTCTGGATCCCGCGGCGCTCCTCGCACAGCTTGAGGATGTTCCCGAGGTAGTCGGCCGGGGTGATGATCATGGCATCGATTACCGGCTCTTCGACGGTCTGCTGGCGCTGGGGCGGCGGCATCTTGCTGGGGTTGTGAACCTCGAACGTCTCACCGTCCTCAGGGGTGACCCGGTAGGAGACGTTGGGCGCAGTCGAGATCAGATCGAGGTCGAATTCGCGCTCGAGCCGCTCCTGGACGATCTCCATGTGGAGCAGACCCAGGAATCCGCAGCGAAAACCGAAACCGAGCGCCCCGGAGTTCTCCGGCTCGAACATGAACGACGCGTCGTTGAGCCGTAGCTTCTCGACCGCATCGCGAAGAGTCTCGTAACGGTCCGCGTCGGTCGGGTAGAGCCCGGCAAAGACCATCGGCTTGACCTCGCGGAAGCCCGGAAACGGTTTCGAGGTCGGGTTCTTGTCCTCGGTCATCGTGTCGCCGATCTGGCAGTCGCTGATCTTCTTGATGTTGGCGATGACGTAGCCGACCTCGCCGACCGACAGGTCGTCGCGCGGCAACATTTTTGGCGCGAACACCCCGAGTTCTTCGATGTCGTAGGTGCCTCCGGTGTTCATCAGCCGGATCCGCATGCCCTTCCGGATATTGCCGTCGACCACGCGGACGAGCATCACGATGCCGCGATAGGCGTCGTACCACGAGTCGAAGACCAGTGCCTTGGGTGGTGCGTCGTAGGATCCCGTCGGCGGTGGCACGTAGGCAACGATGTCCTCGAGAATCTCTTCGATCCCGATGCCTTCCTTGGCCGACGCGGCGACGGTGTGCTCGGTGTCGATCCCGATGATGTGTTCGATCTGTTCCTTGACGCGCGGGACGTCGGCACCCGGGAGATCGATCTTGTTGAGGACCGGGATCACCTCGAGATCGTTCTCGACCGCGAGATAGGTGTTGGCGAGCGTCTGGGCCTCGACACCCTGGCTCGCATCGACGACCAGCAGCGCGCCCTCGCATGCCGCGAGGCTACGCGAGACCTCGTAGGAAAAATCGACGTGGCCCGGCGTGTCGATGAGATTGAGTACGTAGTCGTTGCCGTCCTTGGCCTTGTACTCGAGCGTCACCGAGGCGGACTTGATCGTGATGCCGCGCTCGCGCTCGAGATCCATCGAGTCGAGCATCTGCGCCTGCTTTTCGCGCGAGCTGACCGCACCGGTGCGCTCGAGAAGACGGTCCGAGAGCGTCGTCTTCCCGTGGTCGATGTGCGCGATGATGCAAAAGTTCCTGATGCGGTCCGACTTCATGGCCCTTTCCGGAATCGAGGTCGAGCAAAATCCCCACTATAGCAACCAAACTCGGGGTCAGGCACTTCAACGTTTCACTTTCCGTTTCGCAACATCCCACACCTATCCGCGGCGCGGGCAGTTAGGGCGGTCTACAAACCCTGTACCACACCGTTTCAGGTACAAGGTGTGCAATCCCAATGAAACCCAAGTCCGCTCAACGACTTCCAGAGGGTTTCCGTTCTGCAATGAAAAGATTGAAGTGCCTGACCCCGGTTAGAGGCCCATGATGTGGTAGCCGGCGTCGACGTAGATGGTGGTGCCGGTGATCCCGGTTCCCATGTCGCTGCAGAGGAACAACGCGGTGTCGCCGACCTCGGCAGGCTCGATGTTGCGCTGTAGCGGCGCGTGCTTGCGGTGGTGGCCGAGCATCCCGGTGAACCCCGAGATCCCTCGCGCCGATGCCGTCGAGACCGGTCCAGCCGAGATCGAGTTGACCGTGATCCCCATGGGACCGAGCTCGTACGCGAGCTGCCGCACGGCGTGCTCGAGCGCCGCCTTCGCGCTTCCCATCACGTTGTAATTCGGGAAGACCCGCTGGCTCGCCTGAAAGGTCAGCGCAACGATGCTCCCGCCCTCGCGTTTCATCAGGCGCGTCGCGCGGTTCGCAAGCATGATCAGGGAGTACGCGCTGACCTCGAGCGCGACGCGCCAGCCCTCGAGACTGGTCTTGCGGAAGTGCCCCTCGAGGTCCTCGCGTCGCGCGTAGGCGATCGAGTGCACGAGGATGTCGAGCCGACCGAATTTGCGATCGATCTGGGCAAAGACGCCGTCGACCTGCTCCTCGCTGGTGACGTCGCACGCCATCACGAGCGCGTCATCGCACTCGGACGCGAGCCGGGTGACGTTCTTGTGCAGCCGCTCGCCCTGGTAGGTGAACGCCAGCCGGCAACCCGCGCCGCCGAGCGCCTCGGCAATGGCCCAGGCGAGCGAGCGCCGGTTGGCCACACCCAGGACGAGAGCGGTCTGTCCGGTGAGATCGATCGTGCGCACGTCCCCACCTCCTTGGCCAGGCTAAGAGTACACGACTCTACAGCTTCAACCCCGGGTCGGCGTTGAGGTCGAGCTCCGCGTAACGCCCTCGATCGAGATGGAGGAAGCCCGCCGCGGCGATCATGGCCGCGTTGTCGGTGGTGTACTTCGGCGAGGGCACGTAGACGTCCAGACCGTGCTCGGCGCCGGCCTCCGTAAACGCGCGACGCAGCCGGCTGTTGCACGCCACGCCCCCGCTCACAAGGACCGTGCGAACTTGTTCGCGTTTGCACGCCTTGAGCGTCCTCCCGATCAGCGCGTCGACCACGGCTTTCTGAAACGACGCCACCATGTTGCGCACGGCGTCGGAAACCTCGCCCCCGGTTGCCGACGGGTGAGCGAGACCCTCGGCGAGGACCTTGCGGCGGACCGCGGTCTTGAGCCCGCTGAAGGAGAAATCCA
>JBFJTV010000070.1:0-9721 GCA_041625075.1 Candidatus Polarisedimenticolaceae bacterium
GCGTACACGCGCCCGTACCTCATCACGGTGATTCTCAACACGCTGTTTGCGACGGCAATCTTCGTGTCGATGGCGCTGCTGACGCGAAAGCGGCTGCCACACTACCTCGGCGGGGTGGCGCTGCTGCTTGGCTACATGGTCTCCGGCGCGCTGACCTCGGATCTCGAGACCAAGTGGATCGGCGCGCTGCTGGATCCGTTTGGGCTCGGCGCAATCGGTCTGACCACCGAGTACTGGACGACGGTCGAGAAGAACACCCAGCTCGTCGGGTTCGAGGGGTGGATCCTGTGGAACCGCCTGCTGTGGATCGGGGTGGCGCTGTGCATCGTGGCCCTGGCGCTGTGGCGTTTCCGCTTCAGCCAGGCGGCCGCCGAGGGTCGGCGGCGTCGCGGGTCGGGATTGACTCCGGGGCCCGAGCAGGGTTTGACACTCGCACCTACACGACTCGAGGTTCCCCGGGTCCGGCGCTCGTTCGGTCTGGGCGCCACGCTCGCGCAGCTTCGGACGCTGACGGCGCGCAGCTTCCGCGAGGTCATCGCGAGCCCGTACTTTGTGGCGATTCTCCTGGCGGGCGTCCTGTTTCTCGTCCTGAACTCGATCCAGCTCGAGACGATCTACGGCACGCCGACCTGGCCGATGGCCTGGAAGGTCATCGAGATCCTCGGAGGGAGCTTCGCGCTGTTCGTTGTCATCCTCGTGACCCTTTATGCGGGCGAACTGGTGTGGCGCGAGCGCGACCTCAAGCTCGACCAGATGGTCGATGCAACGCCGACCTCGTCGTGGATCTCCTACATCGCCAAGCTGATCGCGCTGAGCTCGATGGTGGTCGTATTGCTCGTTCTCGTGACCGTCGCCGGGTGGGTCACGCAGGCGTTTCATGGCTTCTTCCGGTTCGAGCCCGTGCTGTACGCGCAGAAGCTGTTCGGGATGCAGCTTCCAGGCTACGTGTTGCTGTGCGTGCTCGCACTCGCCGTCCACACGCTGGTGAACCACAAGTACACCGGCCACTTCATCATGATCCTGTTCTACGTCGCGGTGGACTTGCTGCCTCTGATGGGGCTCGAGCACTCGATGTGGCAGTACGGGTCGGATCTCGGCGAGACTTACTCGGATATGAACCGCCACGGCTGGTACATCGGGCCGTTCGCGTGGTTCAAGGTCTACTGGGCGGGTTTCGCCATCCAGCTCGCGGTGGTGTCGAACCTGTTGTGGCCACGAGGGGTGGACGGGCGCATCCGGCAGCGGTTTCACGGCGCGTGGCAACGATTCCGCGCGGTGGCGGTCGCGATCGCGGTGGTGGGCGCCGGTCTCGCGCTCGGCGCCGGCGGCTTCGTCTTCTACAACACCAACGTGCTGAACACCTACCGTAACTCCAACGAAAACGAGAAGCTGCGGGCACGGTACGAAAAAGAGTACAAGCGGTACGAGGGGATGCCCCTCCCACGCATCACCGATGTCTCGCTCGAGGTCGATCTCTATCCCGAAAGAGGGGACGTCCACGCCCGCGGCACCTACGAGTTCATCAACCGTACCGAAAGCAAGATCGACGAGATCCATGTGCTGCTGCCCCCGACGGTCGAGGCTCGCCGCCTGGAGTTCGGCTCGGGCGCGGAGATGACACACGAGGACGCCGACCTGGGGTACAGGATCTTCGCGCTCGAGACGCCACTGGCCCCGGGGGAAACGTCGACTCTCGCGTTCGATCTCGCCTCCGAGAAGAAGGGGTTCACGCACAGCATCAACAACCAGGTGGTCGCCAACGGGTCGTTTGTCAACAGCTCGATCCTGCCGAGCTTCGGATACGACCCGGATGGCGAGCTGTCGCTCGATCGCACGCGCAAGAAGCACGATCTCGAGCCCAAGGAGCGGATGCGGGATCTCGACGATCCCAGGGGCCGTCTCGACAACTACATCACCCGTGACGCCGACTGGGTGACCTTCGAGGTCGTCGTGAGCACATCCGAGGATCAGATCGCGATCTCTCCCGGTTACATCCAGCGCGAATGGGTCGAGGGCGGCCGGCGGTACTTCCACTACGCGATGGACGCGCCGATCCTCAACTTTTTCTCGTTTCTGTCGGCCCGTTACGAGGTCGTTCGCGACTCGTGGAACGACGTCGCCATCGAGGTCTACTTCCACCTCGGTCACGAGTTCAACGTCGATCGGATGATCGACTCGGTGAAGAAGTCGCTCGACTACTTCACCGTCGAGTTCTCGCCGTACCAGCACCGGCAGGTGAGGATCATCGAGTTCCCGCGCTACGCGTCGTTTGCGCAGTCCTTCCCCAACACGATCCCGTACTCCGAGAGCATCGGTTTTATCGCAAAGCTCGGAGACGACGAGATCGACTACCCCTTCTATGTGACGGCGCACGAGATCGCGCATCAGTGGTGGGCGCATCAGGTGATCGGCGGCAATCTCCAGGGGGCCACGGTTTTGTCGGAGACGTTGGCGCAGTACTCGGCGTTGATGGTGATGAAGCACGAGTTCGGCGACGACCAGATTCGCAAGTTCCTCGCGTACGAGCTCGATCGTTATCTTCGTGGCCGAAGCGTCGAGCGCAAGAAGGAAGTACCGCTGTTGCGGGTCGAGAACCAGGGCTACATCCACTACCGCAAGGGGTCCCTCATCATGTACGCGCTGAGCGACGTCATCGGAGAGGAAGTGGTCAACCGCGTGTTGTCGGGATTCCTCGACGAATGGGCGTTTCGAGGGCCACCCTATCCGACATCACGGGATCTGCTCGATGCGTTCCGCGCGGAGACGCCCGAGGACCTGCAGTCGTGGCTATCCGACCTGTTTGAGCACATCACGCTCTACGAGAACCGCGCGGACGAGGCGGTCGCGCGTGAGATCGGCGACGGGCAATACGAGGTCACATTGCGCTTCGAGGCGCGCAAGCTGCGCGCGGGCGAGCAGGGCGAGGAGACCGAGGTCGCCCTGGACGATCCGATCGACATCGGTGTTTTTGACAAGGACGGTGAGCCGCTCTATCTCGAGCGGCACCGTCTTGACGGAACGGTGACCGAAGTCACCGTCGTCGTCGACGGCGTCCCCGCGCGAGCCGGCATCGATCCGTACCACAAACTGATCGATCGCCACCCAGACGACAACGAAACCCGCATCAAATAGGGACACTCTGGATTTCCGTCCCGCAAACAAATAGGGACACTCTGGATTTCAGTCTGGTATGGCGTTGATGTGACGCTCAATGTCAGTCCTTGGGTGCGCATGCGCGCGGTCGTCCCGGTCCTCTAATCGTCCGCTCGAGACCGAGCCGTACGGCGGTTGCACGAGTCCACGACTCACTTCCGTAAGGCGCTTCCTTGTTGACGCTTCGGCGAATCCGCTTCAGCTCTGCCTTCGACAGCCCAACGTTAACGAGCGACTCCCAGTTAGTCGGTCGCGCCCCGGGACCGGGATGCCAGAAGGCCGGCATCACTCCGGTGAGCGACGATGAAAAGCTGCTCCAACGCCACTCTTCGGCGCGTTTCACCAGATTCGCGCGACGGGGGTTCTGATCGACGTACCGAAGCACCGTCAGGAGATGAAAGTCCTCTTCAATGACAAAGGATCTGTACCGACCCTGCCAGACCCGCCCCGACGTTCCGTAGCGGTCGTGGTAACTCTTGACATGGCACGTCAACAGCCAGTGCATCCATGAACTCATGTCCCCATCCCTCCTCGGCCACAGAACGAAATGGAAATGGTTTGGCATCAGGCACCACCCCAGAATCCGCATGGAGGTTCGCTCAGAGGCTCGGGCAACGAGAGTCATGAACTTCCTGTAGTCCTCGGCGTCGTGGAACACAGGGTTCTTTCGATTCCCGCGGTTGATGGCGTGGTAGCACAGGCCGCCCACGGCGCAGCGGTTCGTTCGTGGCATGGCTCTGGTTCGAAAGAGGCGAGGCGGGACGGCCAGAGTATGAGCCCGAATTGAAACCAATCGCCGCTCTTGGGTTGCGACGGGGAAACCCTACCGCTCTCGAGGTGACGAGAAATGTCACGTCTTGTCCACGCGAGGGGAAAATCCAGAGTGTCCCTATTTATCCGTGGGGCGGAAATCCAGAGTGTCCCTATTTTGGGGTGAGGGGGAAGATGTAGGGGCGGTTGGTGACGGGGTCGGTGCGCACCTCGGCGTCGACGTCGTAGACGCCGGCGATATTCGCGGGGGTGAGCACCTCGGCGGGTGCGCCGTCCGCGCGAATCGCGCCGTCACGAAGCAGGACCAAACGATCGCAGTGACGCGCGGCGAGGTTGACGTCGTGGCTCACGACGATCACCGTGATCCCACGCTCGCGGTTCAGCTCGGTGAGCAGCGAGTACGCCGCCAGCCGATGACGCAGATCGAGAAAGGCGGTGGGCTCGTCGAGCAGCAGCACCCGCGGCTCCTGCGCGATCGCTCGGGCAATTACCACGCGCTGGCGTTCTCCTCCGGAGAGGGTGAGAAACCTGCGCTCGGCGAGATGCATCACGTCGGTGCGCTTCATCGCGGCGTCGGCGAGACCACGATCGTGCTCGGTCTCGATTCCGAGCAAACCGAGATGCGGGGCGCGACCCATGTGGACGACCTCGCGCACCGTGAAGTCGAACGCGAGCTGCGTGTCCTGCGGCACCACCGCAACGGTTCGCGCCCGCTCCCGTGCGGGGATCTCTCCGAGCCGGCGCCCGGTGAGCGAGATCGCCCCGCCCGACGGTTGCAGGTAGCCCACCGCGAGACGCACCAGCGTCGTCTTCCCACTCCCGTTCGGTCCCAGGATGGCCATCATCTCTCCATCCTGGAGTCTGAAGCTGAAGCCGGAGAACACCCGCGATTGCCGGTAGGCAAAACTGACGTCGTCAAAACGCAGCACCGCGTTCACCGGCATCATCTCCCCCGAAGGTGGCGGAGAAAGAGCCACAGGAAAAACGGTCCGCCGACCAGCGCCGTGATCACACCGACCGGCAACTCGACGGGAGCGACGATCGTTCGAGCCGCGGTGTCTGCGAGCACGACAAACGCCGCACCGCCAAGCACCGATGCCGGGAGCAAGAGACGGTGGTCCGGTCCGAACAGCGTGCGCACCAGGTGCGGGACGATCAAACCGACGAAACCGACGAGACCGGTGAAGGCGACGGCGGCCGCCGTCACGAGCGACGCCCCCGCGACCGTCATCCACACCGTGTGCTCGACGTTTACCCCCAGGTGCCCGGCGACCTCCTCACCGAACGCGAGCAGGTTCAGGCGGTGCGACAGCACCATCAGAAGCGTGATCCCCAGCACGCCGAGCACGGCGACCGACAGCAGCACGCCCCACGGCAGCGACCCGAGGTTGCCGACGAGAAAGAACAGTGCACCACGAAATCGGGCGGCATCCCCGGTGGTCACGAGGAACAGGATCACCGCCGAGTAAATCGCGTTGAGTATCACGCCGACCAGCAAGAGTGCCATCGGTTCCGTACGCCCGCGCACCCGCGCGAAATAGAGCAGGACCAGGGTCGTCAGCGCGCCGCCGAAGGCCGCGAGCGGCCGGCCAATCGGTGAGCCGAGCTCCGAGGTCTCCGCCAGCGCGGTGAACAGCACTGCGCCCAGCGCCGCACCGCCCGAGACCCCGAGGATGTAGGGATCGGCAAGCGGGTTTCGAAGGACCGCCTGGAACGCCACACCGGCTCCCGACAGTGCCGCTCCCACCAGCATCGCGAGCACCACACGAGGGAGCCGAACATCCACGAGGATCGCCCGCGCCGCCTCGTCGACATCACCGCGAAGCAACGACCACACCTCACTCCAGCCGGCCTCGCTCGGACCAAACCCCAGGGCGAACCACGCCGCGGCGACCACGGCGACGGCAAGGCCGAAGAAAATCGGCGCAGCGCGGCGCACGTTCATGACGACCCGCCACCGGCCGCGTCGCCGTCGTCGAAAAGGTCGGGGTGAAGCGTGCGCGCGAGAGACTCGACCGCGTCGGCGACTCGCGGTCCCGCACGCAGCGCGGTCGTCCCGTCGATCACGAGCATGCGGTTGTTCTTGACCGCCGGAATCGCCGGCCAGCGCCCCCAGAACTCGACCGCGGCCCGCTCCGAGCCCTCCTCGAGCTTATCCATCCGCGCCTGGATGATCACGTCGGGCGATTCCGCCATCACGAACTCGATCCCGACCTTGGGATAGCGTTCCGCGTCAACGACGTTGTCACCCCCCGCAAGCTCGACCAGCTCCGACGGGAGCGTCCCGCTCCCCGCCACGATCAGGGGATCGAGTTGGATCGAGAACAAGACCGGAACGCGCTCGCGCGTGGCCACACGCGCGGCCGCCTCGTCGATTCGCCGCCGGGTCTCCTCCGCGAGCTCGCGCCCGCGCGTCTCGACGCCGACCAGCTCGCCCACACGCTCGATCGCCGTGAACGAGTCCGCGAGAGTCTCGGCGGGAACGACCTCGAGCCGCGCACCCGCCCGGCGGATCGCCAGGGCGGCATCGCGGTTCCCGGCAGCGGGGCTCACGAGAACGAGGTCCGGCTCGAGCGCGAGCACTGCCTCGACCGACGGGTTGACGAACCCACCGACCGTCGGGAGCGCCTCGACCTCCGGCGGGTAATCGCAGAAATTGGTCACACCCACCCCGCGGTCGCCAACGCCGAGCGCGAACAGGATCTCGGTCAGCGCCGGCGCAAGCGACACGATCCTGTGCGGCGTCGCAGGCTCAGCGGGCCGGGGCGTCGTGTCCCCCTCGCACCCACACAGCATCACACACACCGCCAGGGCGGTCACGTACCCTCGCGTGCGCACCGGTTTCTTCACGCCGCACAGCATACTGAAAAACGGGGAGAGACAAAAAAGGCGGCCCGTTGGAGGTGGGCCGCCGGATCGTCGCTCGACGTCGAGCGAGTCAAGTGAACAGGAGGCGTTACAACTTGAAGATCACTTTCTCGATCTTCCAGACTCTGACCGGAACGTCGTCTTTGATTCCCGGCTTGAACTTCCACCGCGTCACTGCATGGATCGCGGCTTCGTCCATGTCCTTTCGGCCGACACCCTTGATCAGCTCCACGACCTCGACGTTGCCCTTGTCGTCGATCAACAAGTTGAGGACTACCGTGCCCTCGTGCCCGGCCCGTCGTGCGATCGCCGGGTAGCTCGGAGGGACTCGGGTCACCGCCACCGGCTGCTGGTCGAGATCCAGGATCTCCACGAGATCCCCTCGCTGGGTTCCGCGCACGGACTCCGGTTCGGGCTCCGGCTCGGTCACGACTTGCTGTCGGGGCGTTGGTTCGGACGTCATGGGCTCGGAGGTCGCGGGCGGTGGGAGGGTCTCGGTCTCGATCGGCTTGGCGGCCGGTTCGGGAGTCGTGTCGGCCGTGCCGGAGGCCTTCAGCGGTGTCGGTTCGGTGGGAATCGTCACCGGGGGCGCCCGAACCGTCTCGTTCTCGACTTCCTCCTGCGCAATCGCCGCGGGTTTCGACTCGGGCTCAAGGACAGTCGGCTTGTCGACCGGGGTCTTCGACGCCACGGGCTTCGCCGCCGCAGGCGTCGGGGTCTTTTTCGCCGGCGTCGGGTCGGCAGCGACGGGATTCGCGGTTTCCTCGGCGGCAGGAGGAGGACCCTTCTCGGGTTCCGGCTTCGGCGACTGCCGTTCTGTCGGGATCGGTGCCGGCGCTTCGACCTCGTCCGGCGCGCTTTTCGGATCGCTCGTGACCGGGTCGGCCATCTGAGGTGCGTCCGACGTCCCGCCCGGCACGATGGTCGGCTCGGTCGGAAACACCGCCTGCGTCCGCGGCCGCGATACGGGGGTCTGTTTCGGTGTCGATGCCTGGGTCTTGACGGGTACCGCCTCTGCCGTTCGCCCGCGCAACACGAAGAAGACCGCGACGCCGGCTGCCACGACGATCACGATCGCCGCGACGATCCACACCAGCTTTGACTTGCCCCGGGCCGTCTCCGCGTCGGTCACGATCTCCGAAGCCTCAACCGGCCGGAGCTCGTCGTCCACGCCGCCGTCGGTCGTCTGCGGTTCGGCGAGGGCCTCGGTTTCGGCCCCGAACTCGTTCGTATCGATCTCCTCGAACGCGGTCTCGACCTCCGGCTCCTCCCCGACGCTCTCTTCCTGGGCTTCTGCCTGCGCTTCTTCGGTGACCTCGGCGGCCTCCTCGGTCTCGGTGGGGGTTTCCTCCGCGGGAGCGCCGATCATCGAATCGTCGTCGGGACCCTCGTTGGCCAACTTCTCCGTGATCTCCTCGAGCTGGCTCTCGAGCTCCGACACCGTCGGGACCGGCTTGGCGCCCTTCTCTTCTTCCACGGCCACGGCCTCGAGCTCCTCGACCTCGTCGTTCTTGCGTCGCTTCTTGCTTCGCCGGTGCTTCTTTCCGCGCTTGGTCGGGAACTGGACAACCTGCGATCTCTCCACGCCGTGCGGCCCCTCGGTCTCGGAGGGCGCCTCGGCCTCGGCATCCTCGTGGACGGGCGTCGGCTCGAGCGCGGGCGTCGGCGCCGCCGACCCATGGATCACCGGCGCGGCTCCGGCATGTGTCCGTGGGGTCTCGGCGGCCGGTGTCTCGGCAGTCTCGGCGATCGCCCCGGCAGGCGCCGCTGCAACCTCGCTCCGCGCGCGCGTGTCCGGCGTCGCGGTTTCGGCCGGGCTCGGTCCTCTCGGGGACTCGGTGGAAGCCGCCGCCTCGATCGCCTCGGCAGGCGCGCCGGTGTCGGACGAGGACTCGCCCGGCATGAGCGCATCGAGCCGCTCCATGATCTCCTGCTCGGTCACATCCGCCGTCGGGCTCTTCGACCGAGCGGCCTTCATCGCGGGCGCGGGTCTCTTCTCCGGCGTGGGTTGCGGCTGCACCTCGGGCGTCGCCGCGTCCATCGTCTTTCCGCACCGCGCCAGGAAGTCCTTGCACAGGGAGACGAGCTTCTCTTCGGGGACGGGTTTCTCCAGGTACTCGTCACTACCGTAGATGTGAAGCGCCTGCGTCCGGTACTTCCGCCCGCGATAGACGCCGGTCGTGATCACGACCGGCACGTTCTTGCCGTAATTCGACTTCTTGATCTCCTGGCAAACCTCGAAGCCGTGTTTCTTGGGAAGCATCGCCTCGATGAGCACCAGGTCGGGCTTGATCCTGTCGAACGCTTCGAGCCCGGCGATGCCGTCCTCGGCCACCTCGACAAGGAAACCTGCCATCTCGAGCGCGAAACGGGTCGTTTCGATGCTCTTGGGCTCGTAGTCGATGATGAGTACGGTATAATTCGATTTCGACATGGGTGACCCGGCCTCGACTCCGACGGAGTCCGGCAACTCGTGTAAACCGTTGGGGTTTCGACGATTACCACGTCGTCCGACCCCCCACCGACTCCGGCTAAGAACATAGGTTCCGGGTTTTCGCCTTTCAAGGAAGCGCCCGAGCCACGACCCGGAAGAGGCACCACCGTTGCCGCTTTCCTCCCCCGACACCGACCAGGCCTGGAAAGACGCGTTATTACGGGCCTCCGGCCGCCTCCCCGAGGGCGACGATTTCGCCCATCTGTACTACGAAGAGCGCGTGGACCTGCGCATCGGGTTCGAGGTCGACGGTGCCGTCGAAATCGTCCCCTCGGAACAGCGCGGGATGTGCGTCCGAGCGGGCGGGGCCCCTCCGCGATCGGTCTTTCGGGGTTCGCCGTCGCTCGCGGACCCCGACGACCTCGTCTCGATGGTGCTCGGCGAACGGCCCGGTCGGCGCCCGCCGGGTGCGCATTCTCGCCGAGGTGAGTCTCC
>JBFJTV010000071.1:0-9708 GCA_041625075.1 Candidatus Polarisedimenticolaceae bacterium
CGAGGTCAGGGCGGAGGCCGCACAGGCGCTCGGTGAGGTCGGCGACGCCAGCGACGTCCCCCGGCTCGAGCGGGCGGTGAACGATGACGACGCACTCGTGAGGGAAAGCGCGAGTACCGCGCTTCAGAAGCTCAAAAAGGCGTGAATCAGGAATCCGAAAGGGAGACAGCGATGAACCAAGTCGTCAACATCGGGCAGTCGATCGAGATCAAGGGTGAGCTTTCGGGCAACGAGGATCTCACCATCGAGGGCAAGGTCGACGGCAAGATCGACCTCAAGGAACACAACCTCACTATCGGCTCCAACGGCAAGATCAGGGCGGAGATCGCCGCCAAGACGGTCTTGGTCATCGGCGAGGTGGTCGGCGACATCGTCGCCCACGACAAGGTCGAGATCGCCGAGAGTGGCTCGGTCCGGGGTGACATCACCGCTCCCCGCGTGGTGCTGGCCGACGGTTCACGGCTCAAGGGCAGCATCGACATGGAAGGCAAGCCCGGCGACAGCGCGGGCGTTCGTGTCGGAACCCAGACGAAGCCGGGTGTCGCTCCCATCGGGGGCCCGGCCTCGTAGGCGATCGTCGTGGCATTTCGCAAGAGAGAAGGCGCTGTCTCGGGGACGCACGAGCCGTCCCCCCGGGCGCGGGCGGGCGGTCCGACTCCGCAGCCGTGCGGAAGTCTGGCGCGCGTGCTCTCGCGAATCTTCCGCGCAGGGCGGCCGGAGGTTCTCGATCTCGGACCGATGTGCGGACAGAGCGTCGTCTACCTTCTCGAACGCGGAGCGAAGGTGCACGTCGAGCCGTTCGAGGCCCCGCCGCCAACCCCAGCGAAGAAACCGGGCAAACCGGTTCCCACACCCAAGCCGCTCCGGCTCGATCAGCCCGACGGCAGGTTCGATCTCGTGCTCATCTGGGAGCAGGTCGATTTCGTTCCGCCTGAGAGGCTCGACGATTTCGGCACGGAGATCGGACGCGTGCTCAAGGACGGTGGGTGGATCTTCCTGATGTCCCACATGAAGCCGGAATCCGAGTCCGAACGCCCCGCGCGCTACCGTCTCCTCGCCGACGACATGCTGGTGCGCGAGATCACGGACTTCAAGCCACGGAGGCGCTGGGTTCACGCGACACGTGACATCGAACGATCGCTCAAGGGCTTCTCGATCCATGGCGTTCACTTGCAGCGAACGCAGATGCGAGAGTTCTCCGCGTTCAAGCCCGACAAGAAAGAGAAAGAACAAGAACAAGGGAAGAAGGAAGAAGAAAGTTGACGCACGCCCAACGGACAAGCGACGGGGTGTTGTCGGATCGCGCACGGCGGATCGGTATGTCGGCGACGCTTGCCGTGAGCGATCGCGCCAAGAGGCTGCGTGCCGACGGAGTCGATGTTCTCGATTTCAGCGTCGGGGAGCCCGATTTCCCGACCCCGGAAGGAGTCAAGCAGGCCGGGCGGCTGGCGATCGACGGCAACAAGACGCGCTACACCGCGAGCTCGGGGATCCTCGAGCTGCGCGAGGCGATTGCCGCCAAGCTCGAACGAGACAATGGCCTGAGCTACCCGCCGGACGACATCCTGGTTTCCCCCGGGGCGAAGGCGAGTTTGTACTTCGCGTCGATGGCGCTGTTCAACAACGGTGACGAGGTCATCGTCCCGTCGCCCTACTGGGTGTCGTATCCGGAGCAGGTGGGACTTGGCGGCGCGACTCCCGTGATCGTTCGCACCGTCGAGAGCGAAGGCTACCGGCTCGACCCCGGTCGGCTCCGATCGGCCGTCACGGCGCGAACCAAGGCGCTGTTTCTGAACTACCCGAGCAACCCCACCGGGGCCTGTCTCGACGGGGACAACCTTGCCGCGATCGCCGCGATCTGCGTCGAGCAAGGCGTGGTGGTCGTGGCCGACGAGATCTACGAGAAGATGCTCTACGACGGCCGAACCTTCGTGAGCATCGCGGGCCTCTCCGACGAGATCAAGGCCCGCACCGTCGTGGTCAACGGGATGAGCAAGGCGTTCGCGATGACGGGCTGGAGGATGGGCTATGCGGCCGGCCCTTCCGAGATCATCAAGGCGATGGCCCGAATCCAGAGCCACAGCACGAGCCACCCCACCTCGATCTCGCAATGGGCCGCGCTCGAGGCGCTGCAGTCGGCCGGCTCCGATGTCGAGCGCATGGTCGCGGAGTTCGAGAACCGGCGAGACGTCATGCACGCGCGGCTTTCAGCGATCCCCGGCGTGAGCTGTTTCCGGCCCGAGGGAGCGTTCTACATGTTTCCCGATGTCTCGGAGCTGCTCGGGACTCGTTCCGGAGATCGCGGGCTGGAGAGCTCGCAAGATCTCGCGATGTACCTACTCGACGAGGCCTCGGTCGCGGTCGTTCCGGGAGAAGGCTTCGGCGCGCCCGGGCACATCCGGATCTCCTATGCGGCGACCCTCGACCAGATCGAGGACGGGATGGGCCGGATCGAGCGCGCGCTGGCCGCGCTCTGATTCTCTTGGCGACCAGGAATTACCCCCGATCCCATGAGGTTGGCATGCGCGCGTATTCTGCGCGGCCCTATCGGTAGCGGTCCGAGCCTCGCCGGAATGACCGGTGTACCATGGATCGCGGAGGTTCGAATGCGCACGGACGATGCGATTTTCACCCGTTTCCTGCTCGTCGCCGTCCTCGCCGCGGCCATCGGGATGGGCCCCGGTTCGTGGGCCCAGAACGACCCCCTCGCCACCAGTGAGCTGGAGGAGCGCGAGGAGGTGCGCCTCATCGAGCTCAACCTGATCGCGGTCGATGAGGACGGTCTCGTCACCGATCTCGACGCGGAGTCCATCGATGTCATGTTTGAGGGGCAGGCCCTCGAGATCGCCGGGCTGCAGAGCGCCTCGGACGTGCGGCTCTTACGGAAGGGCCTTCCCATGGTGCGGTTGCAGCTCCAGCCGGGGAGCGAGGAGCGGATCGTCGAGACGGCGCTCGCGCCGCCGCGGTACTGGGTCTTTCTGATCGATGTCGCCAACGAGGTTCCCGGCGAGCCCGAAGCGGTGAAGACCGGGCTCGAAGAGTTCATCCGTGGCGACGTCGAGGCCGTCGACTACATCTCCGTGCTGTCGTACACGGGCGACGTTCGCATCGAGCGGTCGTTCACGACGGATCGGGATGCCGTCGTCGAGGCGGTGAACGAGGCGTATTCGCGGCCCAGGACCGTCGGAGTCCCGACCCATCGCCGCGTGCGCAGCCTGATGCAGTCCTTGAGAGACTGCCAGTCGTTGAGCGATACGGCCTCCGCTCTCGACGCCTTGCGGGAGCGTGCGGAGGAGCAGAATCAGGGCAACAATGAATCAACGAGATCGCGGGAAGACCCATCGACCGTCGAGGACTCACCGATAGGCCCCACCCAGTGCGCGAGGTTCGCGTCCACCGCGTACTTCGATGAGATGAGGTCGTACTCCGACCGTTTCTATGCCGCGCTCGAGGGCGCCGTCCGCCTCGCCGGCGACGCCCCGGGCGTCCCGACGGTCTTCGCGGTCAGTCACGGGGCGACCGCGCACCCCCAGGCGGAGTTCATCGAGGCGATGCGGGGTGTCTTCGGCGATCGTCAGGTCTTCGCGCTCACCACCGAGCTCGACGTCGACGGCGCCGAGGGAGAAGCGTCCCGGGTGGCGGCCCTCGCGGTCGAACAGGGGGTCACCGTCCACTTCGTCGACCCGGCGACGATGACGAGCACGACGCGTAGCGCTCGCGATCCGAACCTCTACCGCGGCGCGGGAGATCCCATCGAGACCGCCTGGATCGCCCCACAAAAGGACCTCCGGCTCCTGGCCGAGGAGACCGGCGGTCTCTTTACGGAGGACGAGGGGGTGATCGGCGGTCTCCGCGACGCGCTCGCGCGGGAACAGGGCCGGTACATCCTCGACGTCTATGCTCCAGAGGGATTCGGCTCCGACGACCGCCGGGCGCTGCAGGTGAGCTCGCGACGCCCCGGTGTCCGTATCATCCACCGGTACCTGCCGCCCGATTCGCTCGAGGCCGAGGACGACGACTTCGAGGCCGGGATGGCGGTGCGCGACAAACGACATCGCGACGACGGCGAACCCGGCCAGGTGCAGTCCTTTCTCGTCGGTGCGCGTCTGGCCGATCTGGACTACGCTCCCGACGGCAACAACATGGTCGCGGACCTGACGATGCGGGTATGGGTCGAGACCGCCGCGGGGGATCATCTCGCCGAGTTCTTCCAGTTCTTCCGGCACTCACGGCCACGCGAGAAGTGGGAATCGGCCTTGAACTCGACCCTCGCCATCCGCGGATGGATCGAAGCGCCCCCCGGCGACTACCGCATCGTAGGCGTTTTCCGTAACGCCAAGACGGGCAAGCAGGGGCGTGCCGTCATGGAAATCAACGTTCCGGAGTCGTGAGCCTTAGTCCGTCTTGGGCGGGCGGTAGTAGTACGACCTGCGGCAACGCACCCGGAAGCCGCCACGCAGATCTCCATGCTGGTCCGCGAACGTCTCGCGCGTTCGCCAGTTCCCTCCCGCTTCCACGCGAATCTTGCGGATCCCTTCGGGGCCGGCCGGCGGTCGATAGCTCAGGACGTACTGCGCGCGGAGATCGTCGATGATCGCGTCGAACACGCCCTCGAGCTGCCGCGCGCGGCGAATGAAGTACGCCTTGCCGCCCGTTTGCGTTGCAAGGGCGGTGAGATCGTCACGGGCCAGCAGGCTCGCCTCGTCCTCTCCCGATCCGACGGTGTAGATCAGGACGCTGTGGTCGCTCGCCATCCGGACGACACGCTCGAGCGAGGCGAAGCTGTGGCGGTCCTGTCCATCCGAGAAGACGAACATCGCCTTCCGCCCGGGAACGTAGCGCAAGTTCTCGCCGATGGTCTTGACGACCGCGTCGTAAAGCGCCGTGCCGCCTCCGGGGGAGAGCTCCCAGATCTGCTCTTTGACCTTGTCGTGGTCGAGGGTGAGGTCGGACAGCATCCGTGTGGCGTGGTCGAACGCGTACAGCGCGACCTCGTCGGTGTCCTCGAGCTGGTCCACAAACCGCGACGCGGCGACCTGCAGCTGGCCGAGCTTGCCGGCCATGCTGCCGCTGACGTCCAGGATCAGGACGAGGCTCAACGACCGGACCTCGGACGAAAAGTGCTCGATCTCGACGAGGGTGTCGTTCTCGAAGATACCGAAGTCGTTGATCGTAAGATGGCGAACGTACCCACCGGTGTTGTTGGTGACCACGGGGTAGAGCTGCACGAGATCGACGAGCTCGTACTCGTGCCACGGGGCGTCGGTACTGCTGAGGCGGGCCTTGGCGATGATGCGGGAGCCGGAGAAGGCGACGGCGAGAACCTCGGAGCTCTCGGCGTCGGGTCCGGCGTTCCACTTTAGCGACCAGTCGGGCGCGTGGACCGAGCCGATCAGCACCCCATCGACGTAGAGGTCCACGCGGTCGACCGGCGGATCGATCTCCTCGACCGCGAGCTTGAACACGGTCGCCTCGAACAGCAAGTCGCCCGGCTTGGGCGAGACGAACCTGACGACATCGTTTGCGTGCACCGCACCGAACGCCAGGCAAGCGATCAGAAGTCCTGCACCCGGTAGTAGCCGCGCTTCATGCACCATCGCATCCCCTGGCCAAGGTAGTCGTCATCGAGCCGGGCAAGCCAGTCGATGACCGATTCCCAGTCGTCCTCGTCCTCGAGACGCAGCCCGCGGGGAGCCCGTTCGAGGACATACATCTCCAAATCCGCGCCGACCTCGCCCGGCAGATCGTGCAGGGCAAGGAATCGGATGATTGTCAGCCGCAGGTCGAGCAGCTCCCGTTCCGCCAACGCCTCCACCCGCGATTCGCGATCGATCGCCTCGTAGGGAGTCCAGGTTCCCACCCACGGTGTAGCGCGCGCGTTGATGTGGGGCGTGGGTGTGCCGATGTAACGGATCTTCGCGGGGTCGTCCGAAATCGCCTCGGCAGCCGCGATCAGCTCGTCTCGTGTCGGGGCCGTCAGAAGTGCCGCGTCCGGCGGGCCGTGGGCGTCGCCTTGGAGCACGGCAAGACCCAGGGCGAACCGCTCGCTCGGCGTGATGACGAAGTCGTGGGCGCCGGATTCGCCCTGTCGCTCGATCCGATACCGCGGGACGCGCGACGCGACGAACTCGAAGGCCTGCCCGTCGGTTTCGCGGGTCGCCGCTTTGGCGAGCTCGTCTCCCGCCGCCATCGCCGCGGCGGCGAATCGCGCGACGTCCGGGGTGACCCGGTGCCAGCGCGAACGAACGGCGTTGAGATACCACTCCTGCTGGCGCGTCAGAAGACCCAGCAGCTTGGTCGATCCCGGGTGGTGCGTCTGAACGTGGAGACCGAGCAGCGCGGCCGTCACGCCGTTCAGATGACCCGAGACGTGCGCCCCGAGCTCCGTGTCGTTCGCCCTGACGACCCGGGCGGGTTTCCACGGCGCGCCGGGGTCGTCCGCGCTCGATCGCACGGTGCGCCACTGCTGGACCGTATGTCGTCGGATCAACGGCAGGTCGGCGATGATGACGTTGTCAATCCGTGAGATGGTCTCGAAGTAGGCCGACGCGACGAGAAAGGGTCTGAGGCGACGGGCGACCCCGAGTTGGGGGTTCTCGAGCCGCGCGTCGAAGGCGGCCAGCCGACGAGGGTTCTGCTGCGACAACACCGCCCGGAACACCTGCCCGAGCCGGTTCTTCTTCGACCCCCCCAAGTTCGGACCTTGCCGGGTCTCCGGAACGAGCTCGTTCGACTGGGCGATGAGGTCGGTTGCGAGGCGGTGGGCCCGGGCGGTGTCGCCTCCGGCGCAAGCGGAGCGCAGCTTCCCTAGGTCTTCATGAAAACGCAGCACGCGATCGAGCGACGGGATTCGTTCGCGCTCGAGTGCCGCGAGCATCCGCGCCGCGAGATCCACCGCCCGCGTCCCCCGGTAGGTGAGTCCTCCCCATCGAACGTCCTGGGGATCGAGCGCCGGCGCGACCGCGTGGAGCCAGGCCCTTTCCAGCGGACCGCGGCCTGGCGCGTCGGGACCGGGATCGGGCAGCTTCGCGAGAAGAGAGCGGAGCCAATCCGGCTGGTCCCGGAGCAAATCGTCCTTGTCTTGAAGGTTTCTATGGATCTCGACCCAACGATCGAACTCCTCTCGGAGGTCGGCATCCGGAGTTTTGTTGCCCTCGAAGAGCAACGCGATCAACTGCACGCCGCCCTCGAACTGTGACAACACGATCTCTCGTCCGGCGCCGTACTCCAGCCTGTCCAGATTGCCGATGGCGTAGAAGTAGTCGACGACGGATTCCGGGCGATCCAGCCGCATCCGCTCGAGCACGTCGAGCGCGGAGGGGTACCTCGCGGCCGCACGCCCGAGTACGACGATGACCTCCGGGGTCAACAGGTCGGGGCTGCTCTCGAAGACATGGGCGATGCGGACGTAACGGCCGGAAAGCAGGGCCGGGAAGCCGTCGGTCGACGTCAGTCGCGTCATGATCGTCGCGAGCGTCTCGTCCGGTTCGAGGTCGTCTCGCCTGGCACGCGCGAGCGTTCTCGCGACGGCGTCGGGGGTGACGGCCTCGTCTCCATCCTCGGCCGAATAGAGCCACAGCGCGGGGCTCTCCGGAAAGTGCGGTCGTGCGTGGTTCCCCACGAAAGGAACGGAGCGCGCGAGATAGGAAAAGCCCGTTCCCGCACCCCGGGTTCCACGGTAGATCCCGGCTCCCTCGACCCGTCGGAGGTCTTTCAGAAAGGGGTCCAGACGAGACGAATCGTAAGGTGCCGCGACGTACTGCTCGATCCAATAGCGCGCGACGGGGGGCGGCAGAAAGTACAGCCCGCTCCAGACGTGGGCGTGACTCGACTCGTATTGCGTCAGGATCTGCCGGAAGAAAGCGGGCCCGTCGCTGGTGGGGACACCGACGAGGGACGACCACGCCCCCGCGGTCTCCGGTCCACCGGGAAGGACCAGCTTGCCGCCACGGATCTCGAACGCGACGCCGTATCGAAAGAAAGGGATGGCGGCGTTCCGGTAGATCCAGCCGTACTGGTCCTCGAGCGCCGCTCGCGACTCCCGCGTCTGCCGCCGCAGACCCTCCACCAGGAGGCCGAGTCGCTGGTCGATCGCTACTTCCGCGAGAGCGTTCTCGGGGGTCAGGGACTTCCCCGTCATCACGGTCCACTGCTGTGGGGCGAGAAGCGGTTCGACTCGGTCGGTTTCGATCTCCAGCACGACGACGTTGTCGCTCTCGCCGAGCGCGTGCGCGATCCGAGTGAGATTCCAGCCCAACGCGCGCGCGATGCGCTGTCGTCGCTCGGCGAACTCACCGGACGCGGCGTCCAATTCCAACGGGTAGTCGCGAGATCGCAGATCGAAACCGAGAATCCGGGTCAGGACGTCGAACTCGCCGGCAGACCGGGGACTGCGTCCACGGAGCTCGAGCGGGAAAGTGAACGTCGCTTGGAGTTGTTGGACCGTCGCGAGGTATTCGACGAGATCCACACGGGCGGGGACCTCCTCCCAGTCATGGCTCCCGCGGACGGTGCGAAGGAGCGCGCGGTTGAGGCTCTGCATGAACTCATCGGGGTCGGTGCGGACGTTGCCGAGGAGGCGCGCCACCGCCTCGGTCCCACCCGGCACGAGGATGCCATCGTCGATGTCGGGTGAGGCGTCGGGGGCTCCGACGAGCACAGCCAGGGTAAAACCTGCTCCGATCGCAAGTTTCTTCGCCCCCGCGTGACGAACCGTCCTCACCGAGCGTGCGCCGTCAAGACGGGGTCGGGAGTGCGAAAAGCGCCCATACCCTGACGTTTCCTTCCTACCTAGTCTTACGCAGAGTCGATATGGAGGCAAACGCCGGGGGTCGGACGGCATGGCTCCCCCTCCCGCTCTCGCGGGAGGGGGAGTGCCGTTCGTGCCTGGGAAACCGGGCTACGGCTCGCGCAGATCCAGCGCGCGCGGGTCGTTGAGGCCCAGCCGGACATGTTCGGTCTGACCCATGTCCTCGCCGAAGCGCTCGAAGACGGCGACGAGCAGGAGGTCCACCGTTTTGGGACTATGAAGCGAGGTCATCTCGGTCACCGCTCCACCCGCCCACGCGACCTCACTTTCATGGTGGGTGCGGAACGCCTCTGCGTGCAGGACGTTGACGGAGAGCTTGTGGGAGTATGGACCCTCGCGGCGCACCGAGTGCATCCCGCTCTGGTGCCCGCCAAGCGGCTCGACCTGTTTCTTGCCGAGCATCGCCTCTTTGTCATAATCGAAGATCAGGATGTAATCCGCATCTTCCTCGGTGGAGATGACGTAGCCGCGCTCGTGCAACAACTGTCCGATCTTCTCCTGCGTGGTGACCTCGCCGTAGTCGTCCGAGGTATCTGTCTCATCGCTTTCCTGAACATGGAACGACGCCCCGGCCAGGAAGGTGGCCGGCGGGTCGCCGGGCGTGACGCCTTTGACGAACACCTTGTACCCGCAACCCGTGGCGACGAGGAGAGCCAAGGCCAGAGAGAGAAGAGAGACGGGCACGGTGTGGCGTACACACATATCCACCCTCCTTTTTCCAACCCCTCCGCACAGATAGCCTAACCTCAGAATTGCTGCGAGGAAAACCAAAAAAAATCCCCAACCTATTCGTCTTTCCAATCGGTCTAGTACAAAAAAGCTGCACTGCCGATGTTTTTGTCCCTTGCAAAGGGGACCGGATCGAGGTATCACCCCGGAGTCCTTTCCCGGATTTCCTC
>JBFJTV010000072.1:0-9702 GCA_041625075.1 Candidatus Polarisedimenticolaceae bacterium
CACCGCGCACGCGTCGCGGAGATCCTCGGAATCAGCGAGCGCACGTTGTACCGCAAACTCCGGTCGCTCTGATCCCCGCGACCGAGGCCGGTCGTGCCGGCCATGACAGTCTGTGAGCATTGCGGGCCATGGCTGTCATGACGCCGCACGCGCCGCACGTCGCCCCCGCTTAACCGACCCTGTCAGGGTTCTTTTTCAAGTGCTCTGATCGCAAGGAGTTCGAGCCCGCACGCCGTGGTCCGGTCCTCTTTGGTACTCGCTTTGCTTCGCAAGCTGCATCCCGGCGTCTCGTGGCGGCACCGTGCGGAGGGTACAAGGGTGAGGCCCACTCAAAGACTGTTGATCGGTGCGATCGTGGGGTTTTCTCTGGCCGGCGGTATCGCGACCGGCCGGGCCCTCTTCCGACCCAGGGAAGGTGCCAGTCAGCCGATCGCCTTCAACCACCACATACACGTGGAGGAGCTGGCATTGGAATGCGACACCTGCCACGAGTTCTATACGACCGGGCGTCATGCCGGCCTGCCCACGTTGAGCACGTGTCTCGCCTGTCACGAGGAACCGCTGACGGAGAGCGCGGAGGAGCAGAAGATCCTGGACCTCGCGGAAGCCGGGCAAGACGACGTCTTTCGCAAGCTGTTCCGGCTTGCCGACCATTCTTTCTACTCTCACCGGCGGCACGCGGTGCTCGGGGAACTACCCTGCGAGACCTGCCACGGCTCGATCGCCCAGACGACCCAACCGCCGGAACACGCGCTGGTGCGGATCACGATGGACTTTTGCGTCGATTGCCACGAGCGCGACGACGTCGCATCCGACTGCACCTCATGTCACCGCTAGGAGCCGAGGAGTCCACATGGCCATCCGAAGACGTGAATTCATCGCCGGCCTGAGCGGCTTCGGCATCGGGCTGGGCATCGGAGGCGTGTCGCATTGGTTGCCGCTCGGTCCGGCCGAGATCGGACCCGACTGGGCACCCGGTAGGGAGGAGTTCGTCTGCTCGACCTGCACGCTTTGCCCGTCCCATTGTGGGATTCGCGGACGGCTGGTGGACGGGAAACTGGTCAGGATCGAGGGCAACCCGTTGCACCCGATCAGTCGGGGCGGTCTGTGCCCGAAGGGCGCCGCGGGGATCCAATTGCTCTACCACCCCGGGCGGTTGACCGGACCGGTCCAGCGGGTAGGTCCCCGCGGAAGCGGTGAGTTCCAGAGCATCTCCTGGGACGAGGCACTGACGCGTGTCGCCGACGCACTCGGCGAGCTCATGGTATCCGGTCGCGCAGAGTCGGTCGCGTGGCTGACGGGCGACCTGACCGGAATCACCGATGAGCTGCTGCGACGCTTTACCCGGGTCTGCGGGAGCTCGCGCCTCATGTGGGACGACTACGCGGACGGGGCGGCCGAGGTGATGGAGCTGTGCCAGGGCGTTCACAGCCCCCCTGCCTTCGACCTCGCCGCATCGGACTACGTGCTGTCGTTCGGTGCGGGGCTTTCCGAGGCTTGGTGGTGCTTGCCCCAGGCCGCTGGTGCCCGCGACGCGGTCGCTGGGCGGCGTCCGCGCTTCGTGCAGGTCGATGTGCGTCACTCGCGCACGGCCGGCCGCGCCGACGAGTGGATACCCGTCAAGCCGGGAACCTACGGCGCGCTGGCTCTCGGAATTGCCTACATCATGCTCAAGGAGGGTCTATACAGCGCGGAGCAGCTCAGGGACACCGCGGTGGGCATCGAGGACTGGACGGACCCGAATGGGAATGTCGTCCCCGGGTTCCGTTCGCTGGTGCTGCGCCACGGCCGCACCGAGGACGTGGCCCGCCGGACCGGGCTGCGCGAGGAAACGCTGGTCCGTCTGGCCAAGGCGTTCGGCACCGCGAGCCGTCCGGTGGCCGTGTGGGACCAGTCGGTCTCCTGGCGCACGGGTGGATTGTCGGACTCGATGGCGATCCACACCCTCAACATCCTGGCCGGCGCCTTGGGCCGCCCGGGAGGAGTCCTCGTGCAGCCGCCGCTGCCGGGGCCACCGATCGAACCCCGTCAGGATTCGAACGCGACGGCGCGAGCGGTCGCGCCCAAGCCCGGCGACTGGGCGTCGCTCGCGGTATCCGAGTCGCCTTCGCCGGTGGATGTGCTGTTCATGTACTACGCCAACCCGATCGCGTCCGCCGCCGACGCCGCGTCCGTCCACCATGCTCTGGAGCGCATCCCGTTGGTCGTTTCGTTCTCACCGTTCCTGGACGAGAGCGCTGCGTGGGCGGATCTCGTGCTTCCGGACCACGTCTACCTCGAACGCTGGCAGGATGCGCCGGCCCCGCCGTCCGTTCCGATTCCAGTGTGGGGCGTCGTGCAACCCATGGTTCCGCCGCTCCACGACACGCGTGCGACCGGCGATGTGATCCTGGATCTCGCGTCGCGGCTCGGGGGCGACGTTGCAGAGGCGTTGCCGTGGTCCGGGGTCGAACAATTGGTGGAGGAGCGCGGGAAGGCCCTGACGCAGGCCAAACAAGGGGGCGTTCTCGACCAGTTGTTGCGCCGCGAAGAGCTGCGGGAACTGGAGTCCCGCGGGTACTGGCTGCCCCACGGGAAATCCGAATCGAAGTTCTGGGCCTCGATCCTCGAGCGGGGAGGGTGGTTCGACCCGTACTACGACTATGACGATCGGAGCGTGCTGTCGCGTTTCCCGGACGCCAAGGTGCGCGTCTTCTCGGACCGCGCCCGGGAGACGATCCGCTTGTCTGAAGCTGGGCTGGCCGAGGGCTTCCTGCCCCTCGTGCAAGACCCGGTGGGTGAGCAGGGCGAACAGACCGCCTACCCGTTGCTCCTCATCCCGTTCCGCGTGATGACGCTGTCGTCGGGGAACACCCCGTTGATGCCCTGGCTGCTCGAGCACCTGGGAGTCCAGACGGGCGCGGCGTGGGAAGTCTGGGCCGAGATCAATCCCGAAACCGCAAAACACCTGGGGCTGACATCCGGGCAGCGCGTGCGAATCGAGTCCGGCGCCGGTGCGTTCGAGGCGCGCCTGACGTGCTTTGACGGAGCGCAGCCGGGCGTGGTGAACGTGCCCTACGGCTTGCATACGACGGTGGAAGGCTGGGGAGGCATTGAAACGGCCAATCCGCTTCACGCGGTCGGGAACGCTCGAGACCCCTCGACGGGTCTGCCCGACTGGTATTCGACGCGGGTTCGAGTAGCTGCGGTCTGAAGTCGGAGGAAGTCATGGCGCGCTGGGGCATGGTCATCGATCTCGATCGCTGCAACGGCTGCCAGGCCTGCGAGGTCGCCTGTCGAGCCGAAAACAACATCGCCGTGGGCGGCCCACGGACGGCGCGCGAGAATCGGACGATCTTCTGGATGCGGGTCGTGAGCGAGGTCCACGGAGAGTGGCCCGACGTCCGGTCGCGGTTCATACCGCTGCCGTGCATGCAGTGTGACCGTCCGCCCTGCACCGCGGTCTGCCCGGTGCGGGCCACATCGCTCGACAGCGAAGGCATCGTCGCGCAGATCTATCCCCGTTGCATCGGGTGCCGCTACTGCGCCAACGCCTGTCCCTACACGGCGAAATCCTTCAACTGGAGAAAGCCGGAGTTTCCGCAGTCCACGCTACCCATGCTGAACCCGGACGTCTCCGTAAGACCCGTGGGCGTCATCGAAAAGTGCACCTTTTGCCACCACCGCCTCCAGATCGCCAGGGAACGAGCCCGCGCCGAGGATCGCCCGCTGCGCGAGGAGGACTACGTTCCCGCGTGCGCGGAGATCTGCCCGACCGCCGCGATCGAGTTCGGGGATCTCGACAACCCCGACCACCGCGTGGCCCGGCTCGTGAAAGACCCCCGGGCCTTCCGGCTGCTGGAGGAACTCGGCACCCAACCCAAGGTCTACTACCTCGCTGAGGAGCGATGAGCATGGGTGACTCGGACATACTCGCAGGGCTGTCGCAGGACGAACGAGTTCTGCTAAGACCTCTGGTTCGGACGACGCGCTGGTTCTGGATCTGGTTTTTCTTTCTTGCCGGCGTCACGGCGTGGGGCGGAATCGCCTACCTCTTGCAGCTACGCTTCGGGCTGGGAGTCACCGGGCTCAACACCCCCGAGTACTGGGGAATCTACATCATCTGCTTCGTCTTCTTCATCGGCATCTCGCACGCCGGGACCCTGATCTCGGCTATCCTGCGGATCAGCAATGCGGAATGGCGCAGGGCGATCACGCGCTCCGCCGAGTTCATCACGGTCTTGGTCATCGCCTTCGGAGCCGTGCAGCCGGTTCTGGATCTCGGGCGCCCCGACCGCGTGCTGTACGTGCTCATCCACGGTCAGCCGTGGTCGCCGCTGCTGTGGGACGTGTGCAGCATCGGGCTGTACTTCACCGCCAGCAGTGTCTATCTCTACATCCCCATGATCCCCGACCTGGCCCGGATCCGCGACCTCGGGATCCGACCTCGGTGGCTCTACTGGTTCCTGGCGATCGGCTACCACGACACCCCGAAATCGCGGCAGGTTCTGCACCGCATCATCGCCGTGCTGGCCGTGGCGGTCATCCCGATCGCGGTTTCCGTGCACACGGTGATCGCGTGGATTTTCGCCCTGACCCTGCGGCCGATGTGGCACAGCACCATCTTCGGCCCTTACTTCGTGATCGGCGCGATCTACTCCGGCATCGCCGCGCTGATCATCGCCATGGCGATTCTGCGCCGCGTCTACCGTCTTGGTGCCTATTTCAAGGACATCCACTTCAACAACATGGGTCTGCTGATGCTGGTGATGGCGCTTCTGTGGACCTATTTCACGTTCGCGGAGTACCTCACGGCGTGGTACGGCGGCGAGGAAGCCGAGATGGCGACCTTCTGGTCCAAAATCAGCGGCCCGTACGCCTTCCCTTTCTGGTTGATGGTCTTCTCGTGCTTCGTCGTGCCGTTCGTCCTGATGTCTCGGCAAAAGACACGCGGGGTGTGGGGCACGACCGTCGCGTCCGTATTCGTCGTGCTGGGGATGTGGTTGGAGCGCTTCAACATCGTCGTTCCCACCTCGGTGCACCCCAGGATCGAGTCGCTGGCGGCCAGCTACTGGCCGTCGTGGGTCGAGCTGTCGATCATGGCCGGGACTCTCTCCGGCTTCATTCTGGTCTACATGGTCGCCACGAAACTGTTCCCGATCATCTCGCTGTGGGAGATCGAGGAAGGACGGGAGGAATCCGTGCGGGAGGTTTCCGAACGGGTGGCGAGCTATCTCCCCGACAAGGTTGCAAGCTGATGGGCAGCAGGACCGTACCCGGGGGCTCGAACCGCTGGCTCTCGCCCGGGCGCCGAGCTTTCGTCTTCATCGTCTCGGTGACGTGGCTGTTTTCCTTGCCCCTGACCACGGCCGAGCAGGGCGAGCTCCACGGCGACCCGTTCCGCGGCCGTGAGCTGCTGTCGGAGAAGCGCTGCACCCAGTGCCATTCCGTGTGGGGGCACGGAGGGATGCTGGCACCGGACATCTCGACGGCCGTGGCGGGCAAGAACTGGTTCGAGCTGGTCGGGGACTTCTGGAACCACACGCCCCGCATGATCGACGCGATGGGCGAACGAGGCTATTCGTGGCCGACCCTGGACCGGGACGAGATGGCCGACCTACTCAGTTACCTGTACTACCTTCGGCTGTTCGACGAGCCCGGCGATGTGGCCCGTGGGTCGGTCGCTTACTCGCGATTGCAGTGTGAAGCGTGCCACAGTCTCGGCGATCTAGGCGGGTCGAGCGGCCCACCGCTGGATGCATTCTCGGCCTATCCCTCGCCGGTCATGCTCGCTCAGGCCATGTGGAACGCCGGGCCCGCGATGCAACAAGCGCAGCTCGTCCGCGGCGCCGCGATCCCCAATTTCTCGGGAAAGGAAATGGCCGACCTGCAGGCCTACATTCGCGCGCGGGGGCTGAGAAGCGAGCGCGAGGTGAAGCTGCTGCCTTTGCCCGACCCCGCCCGGGGCGCCGAGTTGTTCAACGCAAAGCGATGCGTCGACTGCCATCGCCCGGGTGAGAGTGTCGGGCCAGACCTCGCGTCATCGACGATCCACCTCACGGTGGCCGAGATAAGCGGGATCTTGTGGAACCACAGCTATGCCATGAACGACATGATGCGGGGCAGGGGTATGGCGTTCCCGCGGTTCGACGCGAACGAGATGGCCGATTTGATTTCGTATCTGCACTTTCTGGGATTTTTTGGGGAGGAGGGAGATCCGGAGCTGGGTAAGTCGATCTTTCGGACGCGAGGTTGTGCGGAATGCCACACAGGTGCGGAGGCACGGGCCCTCGAGCTCGCAGGTAGCGATGCGGTCACGGATCCGGTCGCTCTATCCGCCGCCATGTGGAACCACGCGCCCGAGATGTACGACCTGCTGACGGAAGAAGCGGTCGCGTGGCCCAAACTCGATCCGGGAGACATGGAGCATGTGGCCGCCTACCTGCGGATCCTCGGCGCGGACGAACGACCTTAGAGGATTGCGAAGCGAGGCGCGGCTATGGCAACCCCTACGGAGTTGCTGGTCTTCGGTCTTCTCGAAAAGGACCTCGCGGTCCTCACCGCGGTGTCCGGACAGCACGGGTCGGCCCTGCGTTTCGTCCATGACCCCGGGGAGTTCGCGCGGCAGGCGGTGACCTGCCGACCGCTGGCGGTGTTTCTCGGCGTGGGGGCGGCGTCCGCCGGGTATCTGGACGTGATTCCGGTCATCCGAGCCGTCAGGTGCGATTTGCCGATCATCGTGATCGGAGAAGAGGATTCCCTGGAACTGGAGCGAAGTGCTCGAGAGAAGAGTATCTTTTACTACCTGCTTCACCCCATCGAAAAAACGGAGGTCGAGGCGGTTCTGAAGGATGTGCAGCGTTTCGCGGAGGGTTGAGGCGGCGGGAGATCGGACGTCGTGCGCACCGCGATGTTCGATCGGCCCTCTCGAGTTCGACCTTCGCGAATGGAGGCAAGCATGACCCGATACGCGCGGTATTCGATGCTCGCGACGATCGTGTTGGCCATCGTCGCCGGCTTTTCGGCCCCGGCCCCGGCAGGGGATCACTCCTACGTCGGCAGCAAGAAGTGCAAGGCGTGCCATCTCAAGGAGTGGAAGTCCTGGGAAGAAACCAAGATGGCCACCGCTTTCGAGACCCTCAAGCCCGGGGAACGCGCGAAGGCCAAAGAGGCCGCCGGGCTGGATCCGAACAAGGACTACACCACGGACGAGGCCTGCGTACGCTGCCACGTCACCGGCTACGGAGAGGAAGGAGGCTTCACCGACGTCGCTTCCACACCCGACCTGGTCGGAGTGGGTTGTGAGATGTGCCACGGCCCCGGCGGAACCTACCTCGAGTCGCAGTACATGAGCCTGAAGAACAAGGAATACACAAAGGCCGATCTGGTCGCGGTGGGGTTGGTCGATGAGATCACCGTGGAGCAATGCGAGAATTGCCACAACAACGAGAGTCCTTTCGTCGGTGATGACTATGTGTTCGATTTCGAGACAAACAAGGATCTGGGAGTCCACGAGAAATTCCCGATGAAGTACCAGCACTAGTGTCGTGCTTCCGGACGACACGTGCCTGAGAGTCGGCCCCCCGCGTCTCCGCCGGAGACGTGACCGCGTGGAACTGGAGCTTCGGAGATGGCGTCAGCATCCAGGCGCTCAAGGACTTCATTGCGGCGGTCAAGGCGAAGGACGGCGGCAAGGTCCGCGGTTTCGTTCCCCCCATCAGTGGCCGGCCCTCGTCAAGAGCGGCAAAAAGGACGAAGACATCCCCAAGATGCGTCACGGGCATCGCCCCGGAACATCTGCTGTGCGATGGAAGGTCAGACGGGGCGGAGAGCCTCGTCGAACGGGCACAGATTGCGGAAGCCGTCGCCGGTGATGACGACCGTGTTTTCCACACCGACCGGACCGTGCGGGTCCAGAAACGCCTTGGGCTCGACCGCGAGAACCATACCCGGCTCGAGCGCAATATCGATCCGGTCCGCCAGGACGGGCAGCTCGTCGAGCTCGAGCCCGACGCCGTGCCCGAAGAAGCGGACGCGGTTCTCGCCAAAGCCCATGAAGCCGGGCGGCTCGCCGGCTTCCCGGGTGATCTCGGCAATCTCCCGGTAGATTTCCGAGCAGACCGCCCCCGGTTTCAGCCTCTCCTCGATCTTGCGAAGCACCTCGATACAGAAGCCGTGGGCGACATCGACCTCGAGCGGGGGATCCGCGCCGATAAAGAAGGTCCGGGTCGTGTCGGCGTGGTAACCATTGTGCGAAGTGACGATGTCGAGCATCACGGTCTCTCCCGCCGCCAGCTTCTTCCATCCCGCGCCCGCCGCGGCGGGTGGGTGAGGACCCTCGGCTCCGACGGGTCCGGGGAAGGCCGTCGGGTAACGTGCGCTCGTCCCGGAGACGACGGTGGCGATCGAGAGATCCGCACCGGGTCGGCGGACACGCAAGGTGCCGGCGTGACCCAGCTCGCGGAGCCGGCCCTCGACGGCTCCGGTCAGGTCGAGCTCGGTCATCCCCGCGCGCATGTGCGCGCCGATCTCGGAGAACAGGGTTCCCACCTGGAGGGCGGCGGACTCGATCTGCTCGACCTCCCACGGGCTCTTGGTCGCCCGGAGCAACCTGACCATGCCGCTCACATCGACCAGCGTTGCACCAGCCGAGGCTTCCGCCAACCAGACGTAGGTCTTGGCCGGAGAGGCGTCGAGGGTCAGACCGACGCGCCTTCCCTCTCCGGCGTGGCGTTTGATTTCCTCGGTGACCTTCTTGCGGCCGGGGTGGGGAAGGACCTCGAGCGGGCTTTCGTCCCTCGCTCGAGTCACGCTCTTTCGGACGAAGAAGAGCGGCGCGTCCCCGGCTGGAATGATCACAGCGCCGTCCTGCACCGACCCGGTGAAATACAGCCGATCGGCCGGGTGGTCGATCCACAGCAAATCGATCGACTCGGTGCTCATCCGTGAGCGCGCCGCGTCGAGCCGTCGCGCGATCTCGTCGGCGGGAACGCGGTGTGGAAGATGAAACTTGCTGATGGCCATGGTGGCTACTTTTCAGGCGAGCGCTACTTGCACGGAAGAAAACGGACCGTCGTCTCCATCTCCTCGAGAACCTGCGACAGCGCGGCGAGGGTGTCGTCGATGTCCTCGCCGGTAGTGGCATGTGACAGCGAGAACCTCACCGAGCAATGCGCGTCTTCGTCGGACCGGCCCATCGCGAGCAGCACGTGGGTCGGGTCGGGCGACCCGGCCTTGCAGGCCGAGCCCGAGGAAAGCGCGATCCCTCGCTGGTCGAGGGAGACGACCAGCGACTCACCGCGGAGATCCGGAAGGGTCATGTTGAGCGTGTTGGGGAGCCGGTCCTCAGGATGGCCGTTGAGCGTGGCCTCCGGGATGAGCTCCCGGATCCCGGCCTCGAGCTTGTCTCTCAACACACCGACGTGCGCTCCGTTGCTCGCGTGGGTCGCGGCGAGCTCGGCGGCTTTTCCCATCCCCACGATCGCCGCAACGTTCTCGGTTCCCGCCCGAAGACCGTGCTCCTGCTTTCCACCATGAACCAACGGCTCCAGCTCGATCCCGGGGCGAACGTAGAGTGCGCCGACCCCCTTGGGTCCGTGAAACTTGTGGGCCGAGAGCGTCAGGAGATCGACGTCGAGCCCTTTCACGTCGATCCGGACCTTGCCCGCGGCCTGGACGGCGTCGCAGTGGAAGTAGGCGCCGCCTTCGTGCGCGATGGCGCAC
>JBFJTV010000073.1:0-9642 GCA_041625075.1 Candidatus Polarisedimenticolaceae bacterium
AGACCGTTCGGGCGCGGCGGGGCACACGTGAGATGGCGTTCTCCAGGTCGACGCGTGAGTCGCCGGATCCGGGTGTCGTCTCGGCGGTGTGCGCGTCGGTCTCGTCAAACATCGAAGCCACACCGCGCCGCGCCCTTGTTCGCCGTTCGTTGATCACGATGTTCGTCGCCACCCTACGGGTCCAGGCCGAGAAATGGTCGGGACTCTGGAAGTGATGCATGTGTTGCCACGCTCTCACGAACACCTCTTGCGCCAGCTCCTCGGCATCCTCGACCTTTGCGCTCAGCCGCCGGCACAGGGCAAAGACCCGTCCCGAGTGCAGCCTGTAGAGCCGCTCGAAGCTGTCGCGGCCCCCCGCCTGGGCCTGACGGATGAGCTCCGCCTCATCCGGTTGCCGGGACTTTTCCAAGCTCGAGGGAATTGCTGCATCCTCCGCTTTCGGCGGGTTTTCTTCGTCTCTCATGTTCCAGTTACCCCGGAAGCCCGAGAAGGTTTACACGGGATCGGGAAAGGCTGGGCCGCCCCGCCACGGCGGACGGGCCCGTCGTGGGCGATCGACCAGACGCCGTCAGGCCGTTGCGGAGCGCTTCGCGAAGATGTTGTACAACAGGGCGACCAGCCAGCCGCCGATAAAGCCGTCGATGAACCCCCACACAAGGCCGATAAACGCGCCGAGGATGCTCGGTGTGTACCCGATGTAGAACCTTCCCAGCAAGGCCATGGTCTCACCTCCGCCGACGGCGCGGACCCACACGGTCGCGACGAAGATTCCCATTCCCCAAACGATCCCAGCTGCGAGTCCGAGCGCGGTCTTGTTGATCTCCATGACGGATCCTCCTACGGTTGGGCCCGGCTTATCGAAGATTGATGCTCAAGTCAAACCCGATCGCCTGTTTTCGCGGTGCTACCATGAAGAAATGCCCGAACTTCCAGAGGTTCAAACGGTCGTGACTCGACTCGACGCGCGGTTGCGGGGCGCGGTCGTGGAGTCCGTGCGACTGCTTCGACGCGACGTGGTCAAGCACGGATCGCGGGCCCTGGAGCGCGTGCTGGTTCGAAAGAGGGTCCAGCAGATTCGGCGGCATGGCAAGCGCATCATCTGGGAGCTCGACCCCGATACGGTGCTCAACGTCCACCTCGGCATGACGGGAAACCTCGTGCTGGTCCCGGCAACGAGCCCAGTTGTCCGGCACACGCATCTTCGCGTGCGCTTTGCCGGAATCGACGATGAGCTGCGATTCCGCGACGCGCGGCGTTTCGGGGGTCTGTGGCTCTCGGACGGCGATGGCGACGGACGGAGTGGGCGGTTTTCCAGACCTCTCGGCCCGGACGCGCTGGCGATCCGACTTCCGCAATTCCGCGAGCTTCTCGATCGCGATCGACAGATCAAGGCCCTGCTGATGGACCAGCAGGCCATCGCGGGGATGGGGAACATTTACTGCGATGAGAGCCTGCACCGCAGTCGCATCCATCCGCTCACACCCGCCTCGACGTTGACGGAGGAAGATGTTCGACGGCTGCTCGGAAGCATACGAAGCGTCCTGCGCTCGGCGATCCGGGCCGGAGGCTCATCGCTGCGAGACTACCGCGACGCCGACGACCAGGAGGGCTGGTTCCAGATCCGGCACCGGGTCTACGACCGGGAAGGCCTTCCCTGCCGCAAGTGCGGCTCGACCGTGCGTCGCGTCGTGGTGGCCTCACGCTCGACGTGGTTCTGTCCGATGTGCCAGAGGCGGCGGTCGATCCGCCGGCGTTAGTATCCCGAATGACTCGCGATCCGGGACTCTAGCCGAGAAACGATCGGAAGAGTGCTCGCATCGAGAAGATCGGTCCGGGGTCGACCGTCTCGTCGAGCACGCCTGCGATCGCCTTCTGGAGGAAACGGCTTCGCCGGGCGCGGCGCGCCAGGAAGTTGAGCAGCCAGGTCCGGCTCATCCAACCCTCGGCGACCTTGTAGCCCCGGTACATATCGCCGATGTCGGCCTTGACTCTGGATCCGAACTCTCGTAGGACGCTGAAGTCGTTGGCCGAGAACGCCTCGTGGACGATCCGCGCGGCAATCTCACCCGTCTCCATGGCCTTGCCGATACCCTCGCCGCTGAACGGGTAGGTCGCCCCGATGGTCTCTCCGATGGCCAGGACCCTTCCCGGGACGACGGGGGCCACACCGGTGAGCCCGCACCGCAGCGGCGCGCCCCGAATCTGGCTCTGTCGCGTCGCGCATTTCATCAAGTTGATCATGGTCGGGAACTCGGCGCAGAACCGGTCGAACATGACCCGGAGATTGAGGCCGTTGCGCACGAGACGGGGGTTGAAAGCCCCGCACCCGACGTTGTACTCGTGGTTCCCCATCGGAAAGATCCACGCGTAACCGGGAACGACCGAGCGATCGAACGAGATCAACAGTCTGTCGAGGCTGAACGTCGAACGGATATAACAACGAAGAGCGATCGCATTGGGGTGCTCTTCCGGAACGATGCCGTGCCCGCGGAGGATCTTGGTGGAAACCCCCGTCGCGACGAGGGCCACGCGAGCGGTCACCACGCGATCGGAATCGGCCATCCCGAGACGGATCGAGCCGTCGGAGGCTTCCTCGAGTGTCTCGACCTCGCCCTCGCAGAACGTCGCTCCACGCGAGACGGCCTGACGCGCCAGGAGCGTGTCGAGCTCGCGGCGTCTGAGCGTCACGAAGTCGCCGGGAACATCGACCTCGACACGGGACGCGCTGTAGAACGAGATACGGTTCATCTGGTGGCCGCGGATTCGGACCTCGTTCTCGAGGCCGACGCGGCCAAGCGCCCGGAGCGCATCGGGGATCAGGCCGTCGCCACAGACTTTCTCGCGCGGGAACGCTTTCCTGTCGAGCAGCAGCGTCCGGTAGCCCCGGAGCACGAGGTTGATCGCCGCCGTGCATCCGGCCGGACCTGCTCCGACGACGGCCACATCCCACGGAGTGTCGGCATGGCCGTCCAGGGGCACCTGGATGGGCGGCTGGTTGGAACCCCGGACAGTCGTCACGTGAAAGCTTCCGACAAGGGGCTAAAAAGCCCGACCGACCGTTGATTATAGACCACCGGCCCTCGGGTAGGCGTGACTGAGAACGTCGCGCAGAGCGTTTTCGAGAATCTCCTCGAGCGCACCCTGGATCCGGGTCTCCGAATGCGGCCCTCGCTCGTCCGCCGTGGTCCAGAGATGCGCGAGCTGCCGGCGCCTGCTGCCAAGGGCCCGGTCAACGGCCTCGCTCCAGTGGGCGGGCTGCTCGAGCTCTTGATACCCGCCGCGACCACGGCCGAAGTGAGCCACGGCGAGGTAGCGCAGCAGGGCCTGGCGAGAGAGCTGGTCGAGGAAATGGGTCGCCCACCTCACCGAGGGTGTCCTGTCCCCCGCGACCAGTCGATACCCCTTGGCGAGCGCCGACCCTCCGAGCGCGCCCAGGATTCCTCCGGCGATCATCCCGCCGCCGAGCGAGAGCCCGCCCGATAGCGCATCGGCCGCAAGCCCGCCCACCGCGCCGCTGACCACGGCTCCGGCCAGGGCGCCGCTTCGCCCGTCGAAGGGCATCTTGCCTTGCACCTGGAAATCCTGAACCCGACGCTCGATCGTCGGCGCACTCTCGCCGAATAGACCGTGGTCGGCGAGCATTTTCTCCATCAGCGAGCGCGTTCGCCGGTCGAGTCTCTCGCTCAGGGCGTCCATCGCGCGTCGTTTGTCCACCGCGGAGAACCTGATTGCCTCGCGGAGCACTTCGAGAGTCCCCTTTTGGTCCGGCTCGTCGCTCGCACGCTCCGCCTGTTCGCCGTCGACAGCCGTCTCGGCGAGGTAGCGAGCGAGGTGGCGGACCGTCAGGAGAAAGACCTCACGATGGCGGTCGTTCCACGCCGCGGCGAGCACCCTCATCGACTCACGCTGGTCCCCTTCGAGCAGCCTGACGATGCGTTCAAGAAGGACGCCCTCCTCGATCCAGCAGCGCGTAAAGGCGTCGAGCGGAAGCACGTCGCGCACGACGGGCCAACGCTCGGCAAAACGACGCCACCCGTCAACGAGCGACTCTCCGTCCGCACCGGCCTGGTTGAGCAGGAGAAGAACCGGGCGGTCGATCCAGGTGAGCAGCTCGAGCTCGGGCGCAACGTATCCGGCATGCTCCGGCTCCTCGGCGGCATTGACCAGGTAAAGTACGACGTCAGCGTGCTCCTTGATATTGCGAACGGCCTCCTGGCTGCACCACAGCGGCCGGTTGACGGCGCGATCCCATATCTGGTGGAGAAACCAACCGACGGGATTGGACTCGCCACGCAAGCGCTTCATGAGCCTGCCGAGATGGCCGAACCCGGGGGTATCCCACAGCTCGAGGCGGTGGCCGTCCGCCTCGATCAGGGTGTGGACCTCGCTGACCTCGGTGACGTGAGCCTGGTCGAGCACCTCGCCGACGTCCCGGCGCAAGAGGGTACGGGCCAGGGTGGTCTTCCCGACATTGGTGTGGGAGATGAGGCTCAGCGCGACGCGATTCGCCATCACGTGGTCTCGACCCGCGCCGCCGGCCAGAGCGAATCGCCGACCGCGACCAGAACGTCGTCGTCGGCCGGTTTTCCGAGATCGACGGGGACCGCGGCGAGTTGCGAATCGCCGACGAGGCGCTCCCACGCACGCAGCCTCTGCTCGGATCGCTCCGACACGCTGACGCGTTCGCGATACGAGGAGACATCGATGATGACGACCATGCGGCCCCCCACCGTTTCGACCCGCGTCTTGACTTCCTCGAGAAACGCGCCGTGGACCTCAGGCTCGGGAGACTGCGCGAGGTTGAACAGACAGACGAGGAAGGTCTCGTGATCGCCGGCGGTGTGCGCGGCGCGGGACACTCGCGGTGGTTCTTCACCGTAGCCGAGCGGTTCGCCGATCCGGATGTCCGCCCGCGCCCCGAAGACGTCGAATAGCAGGGTCTTTAGCGCGGCCGACTCCTGAAGACCGGGGCGAAAGCTGTAGGGCACGATCTGAACGGATTTTCTGGCGCCGCGCCACGCGCCAAACAGGCCGCGGAAATACAGGTCACCAAGATCGACCGGAAGGCGCGAGGCCATCCGGCGCGCACGTCGGCCCTCGACAAGCGCCAGGACGCCGCGTGGGATCATGACGAACAGGACGGTCGTCATCCCGAACAGATGAATCCACGGGGCCGCGTCACCCGAGCCGTCGGGGCCCTGAAGCGCGGCCACCGATGGTACGACCACACCAAGAACAGCGGCGGCGGGTGCAAGAACGAGATCGAGAAAGCCCTGCACCTGATCGGCATCGAGCCAGGTGCTCTCCCAAGTGGCGCGGTACTCGAATGCGATCCCACGGACGTACATCCCGATGACCGCGCCGAGGACCATCGCCATGGCGCCGACGTGGAGCATACGCCGAACCCGTGCCGCCAGCAGCGTCCCCGCGAGACGGTGCCACAGCGCCCCGAACCGTACGAGTGCCTTGGCGGTGATCCGCGTCTGAATCATCGAGCCGGTTCTTTCGATCTTACGACCGTGCAGCCGTCTCCAGAGCGCACCCTTCATGAACAGCCCGGCAAGACGATTCGCTGGATCGACGATCAACCGGATGAGCTTCCCTCGGCTTTTCGCCCATGCTCGAGCGATGGTCGCGAGTGTCATACCGGCATAGACCGCCACGTTCCAGGCCAGGAGACCGAAAAGCGGGAACGACAGCAGGTTGATCTCGCGGCGTGGCCCCAGCACGTTGGTCAGCATGCCGAAAACGAATGCGAGGAGAATGATCCCGGGTGCGGTACCGGCGCCGAGGGCCGCGACCTGGAGGGCGCGCTGGACGACCGGGACCTTACGGAGGAGGTGGTGGTACAGAAGGCGGGCGCGACGCAAGACCGTTTCGCCGTTGCGAATGTTGGGCGCGTCGAGCAGGTTGCCCTCCCAGTCGCTCAACCCGGTCACCATCATGGCCCGGCGTGTCGCGGCCTCGCGGGCGTGCAAGGGTAGAACGGCGCCGTCGCGATCCGTCTCCTCGAACGCGCGGACGAGGAGGACGATCTGCGCACTGCGCTCGCGCATCCCGGGTTTGATCGCGGAGAAGGCCACCTCGAACCACTGAAAAAGTTATCTCAGCCCACGATCTCGCTGATCTGGACTTCCGGCGTGATGTCCGTGTAGTTCTTCAGGTCGCTCATGATGTCGTCTTCGACGGCGGTGAATGCGGTGCGGTACGACGAGACCGACTTGAACACCAGGTAGGTCACGGCCTTGTAGGGAGGCGTCGAGTCCGGTTCCGCGCCCGAGCTGCCGCGATCCATCTCGACACGCACCATCCCGCGTGGCCCGAGCTTGCTCCGAATCAGCCGCAGGTGCTTGCCGGTGTAGTAGTCCATGTCGAACTTGGCGCCCGGCTTGTTGGCGAATAAGACGGCAACCCGAATCATGCTGTCCCCCGGTTATGGCCCGCCTGGTCTACGGAACCTGATCGGCCGATGCGGGCATTCTACCAGAGGGTCAGCGGTTTCCCTTGGGATGGACGACTGTCGTCGGATGGTGACCGTGGGTGGACTCGTCCGGCAATGCGGACCCACCCGATTGCTCGATGGTGGCCTCGCCCTCACCCTGGACTTCCACGTCGCCAGCCTTGACGAGTTTGATGAAAGAAGGCCGTTCCGTGGTTTGATCCGAGACCTGCCCGGTCTTCCCCGGCCCGAGGTGGAGCACCTTCCCACCCGGAAGCTGGATCTTGAGCGGACGAATGGTCCGGTTGCGGATCGTCTTCATCTCTGCCCTCCCTGTTGTCTCATCCCGTGTGGACCATTGTACCCTCCGGACACTCATCCCCGCACGGGCATCAGCGGGGCTCGGCACACCGTTTGCAGCCTGGAAGGGGTCCGACTTGCCCGTCTTTTCGGGCGAGGCTTGCGGGATTGCAGGATCCGGTAAATATTTGGGTGAACCCGAACGGCACGTCGGGTGACCCGCGGAGCCTCTTTTGACCAATCGGATTACCAGAACGTTACTCGTCGTGGCGCTTTTCGTAACGACGGTGCACGCCGGCGACTGGAACCAGTGGCGCGGCCCCGACCGGGACGGCCGCAGCGACGAGACCGGCCTGCCCTCGAGCTGGACGCCCGGACCCGCCGGAAGCGGGAACGTGGTATGGCGCCAGGCGACCAACATCAACCGGGAATCGGAGACGTCGAGCTCCTCGCTCGATTCGGGCTCCCCGGTGGTCGTGGGGACCGGTAGTAGCGGCCGCGTGTTCTTCATGCAATCCGTCGCGTCGAACCAGACTTCACGGATCGTGAGCCTGAGGGAAGACAACGGCGGCTTTCTCTGGGACTACATGACCAACGTGTACGGAGGCAACGGCTTTAGCGTTTGCCGGGATCATCAGGGAGCATCGACGCCGTACGTCGATCTCCAGAACCAACGCGTCTACTACGGCTCGAAGGAGGGTCGCCTCCAAACGCTGGATTTCGACGGCAACCTGCAGTGGCGACGGCTGACCCAGAACAACACGAATAGCGAAGACCCCAACGCGTTCGGCGTGACCATCCATAACTGCCGCAACTCGAGCCCCATCCTCTATGGAAATACCATCATCCACTCGCTGTGCCCGCACTACGCCGAGCCGGAGAGCGCGCCCAAGATCGTCGCGCTGAACCGCAACACCGGCGCAACGATCTGGACACAGAATCTGGCGCCCTACACCGGCCCGCTGCTCCACGGAACGTGGTCGACCCCCGTGATCGCCACGACACCGGACGGCGAAACCCGTATCTTCCTGCAGCTTGCCGACGGCAGCGTGCGCTCGATCCGCGCGAGCGACGGCCAGCAACTGTGGGTTCATGCGGACGACTCGAACTTCAACCGCACGCAGTCCACGCCGACGCACCCCTCCGGGGACGGCAGCGAGGGCGTGGCCGGGCCCGTCTACAACCCGCCGGGCACTTACGAGGTCTCGTCGGGCGCCGTTTACGTTTCGGCCGGGGAGGACCCGTCGCACCCGCGGACGGCTCCGGTCGGCACGGGCCGTGTCTGGAAGATCAACGCACAGACCGGCGAGAAGATCTGGCACTACCCTTCGAGCAACAACCAGCTCGGGAACGTCGTCGCGTCGGTCGGCATCTCCGACAACCGCATGTACATCGGTGACACTTTCGGCTATCTGCACTGCGTGAATATCCAGACGGGAGCGCTGCTCTGGAGACAGCAGCTGGGTGGAGGCGATATCTGGTCCTCCGCGACCATCGCCGACGGTAAGGTGTACATCGGAACCCAGGACGGCGATTTTTACATCCTGGAAGATTCTTCCACGTTCAATGTGCTCGATGTGGACAACCTCGGGTCGCCCATTGCGTCGTCGGTCGCCGTCGCCAACGGAGCGATCTACGTGAAGTCGTCCGAGTACGTGTGGAAAGTCACCGACCAGGGTGGCGGCGGCCAGAACCCGCCGCCGGCCCCGGCCAACCTCAAGGTCGTCACCGACTAGCCGCACCTGAGATTGCGAGCGCGACGCACGCCTCCCGCGGACGGAGGCCCCGACCCGACGGCTCAGCCTGATCGAGACGACGTACGTGGTGACGACCGGCCGGGTCGGCGGTCCGCTGTGGGTCGATCTGCTCGGAGTGCGCCCGTAGCATTGAGCCGTGCGGCGACGCGCCGGTTTCGGTAAGATAGAAAGATCCATTCACGATTCGGGGGATCCATGGTCACCGGTGGCTGTCTGTGCGGCGGCGTCAGGTATGAGGTTCGCGGGCCGTTCCTCAGGGCCGGCCACTGCCACTGCTCGCGCTGCCGCCGTCATTCTGGCACGGCCGTCTGCACCCAGGGTCGCGTGAGACGCGGCGACTTCGCCCTACTCTCGGGGTCCGAGCTCGTGTGTGTCTATCGTCCCGACGCCGGCGCCGTCAAGGCGTTCTGTTCCACGTGTGGAAGCAGTCTCTTTGGCGGGACCTGGCCCGACGGTCCGGAAGTGTCCATCCGGCTCGGGACCGTGGATGGAGACCCCGGAATCCGACCGCAGTACCATACGTATGTCGAGTCACGGGCCGCGTGGGACGAGATCACTGATGATCTACCGCAACACCCGGGCCCCCTTCACGGATCGGAGCAATGAGAAAACACCCTTGCCTATACGTGCTCGTTGTCGTGGCGGTAGCCGTCGCACTCGCTAGCCCGGACCCGTCGATGGCGCAGCAGCTGTCCCCGAAAAAGCGGGTCACGCTATTGGCCACCTGTGCCGCGGCCCAGCCGACCGATGAGCGCGCCCTGACGTACATCTTCACGTTCGACGTCCAAGAGGTTCGAGAGGGCAGCTTTGAAGACTCGCAAGTCATTTTTGCCATGAGAAGCGAGGGCGGCGGCCTCGAGTTCCTGGGGATGGTCGGCGGCGATCCGAACAAGAAGAAGAAGACCTGCAACGGCAAGCAACGCTACGAGCTGACGGTCTTCGTGCCGCCGTCGAATCCGCACTTCGCGAGCTACGGGGTCAACTCGAGCCTCCAAGACTGGAAGAAGATCGAGAAGAACGACGATTAACGATCTTTCGGGACCACGACTCGGAGCCCCCATGGCTTACGACGAGACGCTGGCCGAGCGGATCCGCGACGTGCTACGCGGCAGAAGGGGCGTCTCGGAGAAGAAGATGTTCGGCGGG
>JBFJTV010000074.1:0-9612 GCA_041625075.1 Candidatus Polarisedimenticolaceae bacterium
CCTGGGGGGCCAAGGACCTGATTGCCTATCCCGGTTACAAGACCACCTGGGGAGCGACACCGTTTCGCGACCAGTCGCTAACGGCCAAAGCCACGGTGGCGCGCCGCTTGGACCAGGCCGGCGCCGTGCTGGTCGCCAAACTTTCCCTGGGCGAGCTGGCCTGGGGCGACCAGTGGTTCGGCGGCATGACCCGCAATCCGTGGAACGTCGAGCAGGGTTCGAGCGGATCGTCGGCAGGCTCGGCGTCGGCAACCGCCGCGGGCCTGGTTGGATTCAGCATCGGAACCGAGACGTGGGGCAGCATCGTCTCTCCGTGCACGCGGTGCGGTACGACCGGCTTGCGACCGACCTTTGGCCGCGTGAGCCGGACCGGAGCGATGGCGTTGTCGTGGAGCATGGACAAGATCGGCCCCATCGCGCGGTCGGTCGAGGACTGCGCCGTGGTGTTCGGTGCGATCCACGGAGCCGACGGGCTCGACCCCACCGCGGTGGACCGGCCGTTTTCGTGGCCCCCGCGGGACCACTTCAGCGCGCTCCGAGTCGGGTACGTCAAGTCGCTGTTCGAAGAGGATCGTGCCGCCGACATCGAGGATGAAGACAGGAGGCAGTCCGCACAAGAGTGGCAGCGCTTCGACAACCGCACGCTTGACGTTCTCAAAAAGCTGGGCGTCGATCTCATCCCGATCGAGCTCCCGGACGATCTTCCCGTGGGCGCGCTGTCGAGCATTCTTACTGCCGAGGCCAGTGCCGCCTTCGACGACTTGACGCGAAGCGGCCGTGACGACGAGCTGGTACGGCAAGTCGCGAGGGCGTGGCCCAACACCTTCCGACAGGGCCAGCTGATTCCCGCGGTCGAGTACATCCGCGCCAACCGAATTCGCACACTGCTCATGCGTGAGATGGAGAAGACCCTGGCCGGTGTGGACGCCTACGTTGCGCCGTCGTTCGGGGGTGACAACCTGCTGATGACCAATCTCACCGGCCATCCCTCGGTGGTCGTTCCCAACGGGTTCCTCTCGAGCGACGGCACGCCGACCTCGATCACCTTCATGGGCAAGCTGTTCGGCGAGGAAGACCTGCTCGCGGTCGCGCACGCCTACCAGCAGGCGACCGACTTCCATCTCGCCCACCCCACGTTGTGAGCGAGCTGCCCAGGGGCGTCGAGCCTGCCAAACCTCCCGTCCCGCGCGATAGCGCGCTCGGTGTCATCGTCCGTTGGGCAGGAGACGGTTGGGAGGTCTTGCTCGGCAAGCGCTCGCGAGGTTCGAGGTTCATGCCGGGGCACCTGGCGTTTCCCGGAGGCACCCTGGACGCGACCGATCATCCCGACTCGGCGGGTGCGCTCGCGCGATGCGTCGCGCGGGAGGTCGCCGAGGAGATCGGGCTCGACATCCCGGCGGCGTCCTGGTTCGGTGCGGGGGCGCGCATCACGCCGCCGATGTTCCCGGTGCGGTTCGACGCTCGTTTCTTCGTCGCGGCGGCACCCGAGGGAACGATCCTACCCGCCTCCCCACCGTCGCCCCGAGAGATCGAGTCGATGGCGTTCGAGCGGCCCGCGGCGATCACCGAGAGGTGGCGCAGGGGAGAAGTCCGGGTTCCCCCGCCCGTGCTGCCGGTCCTCCGCCTTCTGGCCTCGACCTCAACGAAAGACGTCACCGAGCTCGCCGCTCTGGTCCGCGAGGTCAACGACCGCGAGCAAAACCGCACCCGGATGGAATTCGTCCCGGATATCTGGGCGCTCCCGCTCGAGACGCGGACACTGCCGCCGGCGAGCCACACCAACGTCTGGATCGCAGGTGGAACGCACTTCGTCATCGTGGACCCGGGCTCGGATCAACCCGACGAGATCGCGTATCTGCTTCGTGTCGTGCGGCGTCGCATCGATGAGGGCGGCACACCCGTCGCCGTCGTGCTCACCCACCACCACGACGACCACGTCGCCGGCGCCCGCACGGTCGCGACCGAGGTCGGTATCCCTGTTCGAGCCCACGCTACCACGCTCGAGCGGCTCGATCTGGCGGGTGTCGACGCTGCGTCGATCAACGACGGTGAAGTCTTCGATCTACACGGAATGACGCTGCGCACCATCCACACTCCGGGTCACGCGGCAGATCATCTCGCGTTTCACGTTCCCGAACGCGATGCCGTCGTTGCCGGTGATCTGCTCAGCGGGATGTCTACCATTCTGATCCTGCCGGCCGATGGCGACATGGGTGCGTATCTCGACTCGCTCCGCAGGGTCGGTTCCCTCGAATGTCGAGTGGTCCTACCGGGTCACGGTCCGCCGCTTCCCGCCCGGGCGATCGAAAAAACCGTCCAGCACCGGATCGGACGGGAGACACGGATTCTCGAGGCGCTGTCGGATGTGGGCGCTCGAGAGCTGTCCGAGATCGCCGAGTTCGCTTACCGGGACACCCCGGAGGCGCCCGCCGCCTTGAAAGAAATCCAAACGCTGGCCCACCTCGTTCACCTCGAGCGCCAGGGGCGGGCCCGTCGGATCGACGAGAACGCGCACGAGTGGTCGCCCTGACCCGTTGCTCACTGGGGGTAGACTGTCCTCGATGTCGGACAATCCAGAGTAGCCAGCTCGTTGGACGGGCACGCATGAGCTACCAACCGATCGAGAACTACGGTGTCATCGGTGACCTCCACACCGTGGCGCTGGTGGGCATCAACGGGTCGATCGATTTCTTCTGCAGCCCGCACTTCGACTCGCCGTCGGTCTTCGCCGCGTTGCTGGACGATCGCAAGGGTGGGCGGTTCAGTATCTCCGCGGTCCTCGAGGAAGTCCGGCACAAGCAGATCTACCTTCCGGATACCAATGTTCTCCTGACCCGCTTTCTGTCCGAGGAGGGCGTCGCCGAGGTCTCCGACTACATGCCGATCACCGACGCCGGCGCGGTGCACTGTCTCGTCCGGCGGGTCAAGACCGTGCGTGGCGATGTCCGGTTCCGGATCGTGTGCGACCCGCGTTTCAACTACGCGCGCTCCGATCACACGGTCGAGAACCGGGACGGCGAGGTGATCTTCGAGTCGAAGGGGCCGGACCGGACGGTGCTGCGTCTTCGGACTCCGGTACCGCTCGAGATCAAAGACGGCGCGGCGGTTGCCGAGTTCCATCTCAGGGCGGGGGAGACGGCCGCGTTCATCCTCGAGTCGAGCGTCGCGGGCTGCGACTCGGTGGCGTCGCGCCCCGCCTTCGTCTCGGAGGCGTTCAAGGAGACCGTCAACTTCTGGCGGAACTGGGTGGCGCGGTCGAACTACAAGGGTCGTTGGCGCGAGATGGTCAACCGTTCGGGGCTGACCCTGAAGCTCTTGACGGCCGACTCGTTCGGGTCGATGGTGGCCGCGCCGACCTTCGCGCTGCCCGAGGAGATGGGTGGCGAGCGCAATTGGGACTACCGCTACACGTGGATTCGCGACGGCTCCTTTGCGCTCTACGGTCTGATGCGGCTCGGCTACACCGAGGAAGCCGCGAAGTTCATGCGGTGGATCGAGGCGCGATGCGGCGAGCTCAACCCGGACGGCTCGCTCCAGATCATGTACGGGCTCGACGGTCGCCACGATCTCACCGAGGAGATCCTCGACCATCTCGAGGGGTATCGCGGGTCGAAACCGGTGCGGATCGGAAACGGCGCGTACGGCCAGCTACAGCTCGATATCTACGGCGAGCTGATGGACTCGGTCTATCTTTACGACAAGCACGGCGACCGTATCTCGTTCGATCTCTGGCAAAACCTCGTCAAGCTCATCGACTGGGTGTGCGCCAACTGGCAGCGCCCCGACGAGGGTATCTGGGAGGTGCGCGGGGGGCAGCAGAAGTTTCTATACTCGCGAGTGATGAGCTGGGTGGCGATCGACCGTGGCATCCGGCTGGCGCAAAAGCGATCATTTCCGGCCCCGCTCGACGCCTGGATCCGGACGCGCGACGAGATCTACGTCACGATCTTCGAGGAGTTCTGGGATCCGAAGACGCAGGCCTTCATGCAGTACCACGACGCCGACACCGTCGACGCATCGAGCCTGCTGATGCCGATGGTCCGCTTTATCGGCGCCAACGACCCGCGGTGGTTGTCGACCCTGGGCGCTATCGAGCGCGAGCTGGTCGACGATTCCCTCGTCTTTCGTTACAGGATCGGCGAGGCCGCGCACGACGGTCTCGAGGGCGACGAGGGGACCTTCTCGATGTGCTCGTTCTGGTACGTCGAGAACCTGTCGAGGACCGGCGACCTCCAGAAGGCGCGCTTCATCTTCGAGAAGATGCTCGGCTACGCGAGCCACCTGGGACTGTACGCCGAAGAGCTCGGCCCACGCGGGGAGCACCTCGGCAACTTCCCGCAGGCCTTTACCCACCTCGCCCTGATCAGCGCCGCCTACGACCTCGACCGCCGCCTCTCAAAATAGGGACACTCTGGATTTAGGCCGCAACTTCGAGAAGAGTCCAGAAACACGGCCTTCTTCGCCCTCGCAGGTGACGCACCGCGTCACACCGGCCCCCGGATGAGGATAGAAATCCAGAGTGTCCCTATTTTAGGCGAGAGGGGGTGGTGGGGGTTTGGAGGATCTCGAAGTAGCGCCGGGCGCGGTCGGGACCGCCGCCGATGTAGTCGCGTACGAGCTCCTCGCCGACGAAATAGGTGTAGACGTACGCCCGGTACTTGCGGATGAAGTCGATCGTCTTGCGGGCGCGCTCCTCGGTCTGAAGGCTGTACTTCATCAGGAACGCGACGACCTCTTCTTCCTCGACGCCCTCGTCGAGCAACATCCTGGCCGCCTCGCCACGGACCGGTTCCAGGTCGCGAAGCGCCGCGAGCACTCCACGATAGATCGGGAAGTTTTCCTCCTCGAGCGCGGCGATCGGCGCCAGCCGATCCGCGATGAACGCCCAGCGCTCGTTGTCGTCCATCAGCACCGATACACCGCAGTCGGCGGTGCCCTCGGCAATCAATGACTGTGGAGAGAACAGCGGATAGACCGCGAACTCATTCCAGCCCTTGCCGTTCACGAGACGGTCTTCGAGAAGGACGTTGTACGCGTGATGCCCAGGGTAGCTCTCGTGCGCGAGGGTGGCAAAGTGGCTGGCGAGCTCGATCGGGATGTCCGTGTTGATCTCGATCAGGCTGCGGTAGCCGCCCTCGTACCAGTTGTACGCCGTCCAGGGCTGATCGTGGACGAACGACAGCCGGACCGCCTCGCCTCGGGGGAGGTCGACGTGATCGACCGTGAGTTCCCGCATCTTCGTGAGGGTGGCACGGGAGATGTCGTTGAGCCGATCCCTCGGAATGATGAACCTTTCGCGGAACTCCTGGACCCGCCTCTGCAGGTCGCCGTTCCCGGGGACGAGCTGCTCGAGCCGCTCGCGCGCAGCCGCGAAGGTCTCCTCGCCGTAGGTCGGAATCTCGATGTCGTAGAGCAGCCGGGCCTCCTCGGCCAGCGTCATCGGCTCGCCCGATTCCCGGCGAATCCACCCCTCGGCCGCGGTCAACTGCTTCTCGAGATAGTCGCGGCGCTCCGAGCGCTCGATGTTCTGCAGCCGGGTCAGAAGCTCACGCGTAAAGTCGAGAAGATCGGCCAGCGGCACCGGCTCCCCGCTCTCCGCCTCCTGCTTCAGCTCCGGCGGTCCGTAGTATGCGTCGACGTAGTCGTCGTTGTGGCGCCCGATGGACAGTGTCAATTGAACGTACTCGTCGGCAATCACGTCGAGACTCTCACCCGGCCCGCATGTCACGCAAACAAACGCCAACAACAACAGCGGCAGCGCTCGAGCGGGTCTATTCATGCGGCACAGCATACTTTCTCCGGGCCACAGCCGTCGATTTCGTTTCTCGTTTCCGAGCGATACGACTTCCCCTCCTTGTCAAGGTCTTGAACCCTCGCGGGTTAAGCCGGGGGATGGTCCTGAGAGACGCACCCGTATAGAATCCCGCCATGAGTCAAGAAACGTTGTCCGAGCTTGCCTTCGGGGATCATTCCATCGTCGACGCGTCACTTTCAGAGAGCGTCCGAGGTCTGACCGGTTCCGAGATTCTCAAGATCGCCGGAGAAATCCGGCAAATGATCCGCGACGGGCACACGATCTGCAACCTGACCGTGGGGGATTTCGACTCGAGCCAATTCCCGATCCCCGACGCTCTGATGCGATACATCCGCAAGGCCCTCGAGGACGGGCACACCAACTATCCCCCCTCCGACGGAGTCCTCGCACTTCGAAATGCGGTCATCGACCACGTCGCCCGAACCCTGGGTGTGCGCTATCCGCTCGAGTCGGTGTTGATCGCGGGCGGCGCGCGGCCGTTGCTGTACGCCGCCTACCGTTCCGTTCTCAACCCCGGGGACAAGGTGGTCTACCCTGTCCCTTCCTGGAACAACAACCACTACACGTGGATCTCGGGGGCCGAAGCCGTCGAGATCCCGACAGAAGTCGAACACGGTTTCATGCCCACGCTCGACCAGATCCGGCCGCACCTGGGGACCGCACACATGCTGTGCATCAACACGCCGCTCAACCCCGCCGGCACGGTCATGGAGCCGGGCCAGATTCGGGCGCTGACCGAGGCCGTGGTCGAGGAAAACGAGCGCCGGGCGCGGGAGGGCCGGAGGTTCCTGTTCCTTCTCCACGATCAGGTCTACGGCGCGCTGACCTTTGGCGACGCCCGCCACGAGCACCCGGTCGCGCTCGTCCCGGAGTCGGCACGCTGGGTCATCTCGCTCGACGCGGTCTCGAAGGTCTTCGCCGCGACCGGGCTCCGCGTGGGCTGGCTTCTCGCCGCGCCTCCCGTGACGGCCCGGTTCAAGGATCTCATCGGCCACATGGGTGCCTGGGCGCCGCGGGCCGAGCAGGTGGCGGTCGGCAACTTCCTGACGGACACCCGCGCCATCGAGGCGTTCGGCCACGAGATGCACGAACGCGTCGTGCTGAGGCTCAGGGCGCTGTACGAGGGGTTCGCCGCGATGAAACGCGAGGGGTACCCGGTCGATTGCATCCAGCCCCAGGGTGCGATCTATCTCTCGCTTCATCTGCAGCTGATCGGCCGAAGCATGGGAGGAGCCCGGCTCGATACCAATGAGGAGATTCGAGCGCTGTTGCTCGAGCGCGCGGGTCTCGCCGTGGTTCCGTTTCAAGCCTTCGGCCTCGAGGAGGAATCCGGGTGGTTCCGGATGTCGGTCGGTGCCGTCTCTCCGGAAGAGATCGAGAACTGCTTCCCTCGCATACGTAAGCTTCTGGATGAGCTTGACTGACGCGGCGCGGCAACGTCCGTTCCTCGTACCGCTCTTGATCCTCTCCGGCCTCGTCGGCGCGGCGGGTTCGGACGCCGGAGCCGCCGAAGAACCCCTTCCCATTCGGCTCGTCGATGTCGCCGGGAACCCGGTGCCGCACGCGCGGGTGAGCGTGGTCGGTACGACCGGTGCCGTCGTCACGGACAACGAGGGGATCTTTCACCTCATTCCCGAACCGGTCCCGCCCTTCGAGCTGGCCGTCTTCAACCAGGACGGCGCCTGGCTCGGATTGGTCCGCGTCGAGCAGCTTGCCGACCAGGGCGTACGCGAGTTGATCCTACCGCCGCTGGAAAAGGTCGAAGTCAACGTCCGGGGCGGAGTTGCCCCATCCACCATCGCACCACCCGCCGCCGCGGCGACCGTCGTCTCTCGCACCGAAAACGAAAAGAGAGAACCCTCGGAGCTGGTCCACGTGATCCAGGAGGTTCCCGGAGCCGGACAGGTCGGCGCCGGCCACGCGGCCGTGCCTTCGCTGCGCGGTCTCGCCAATGGCAGAACCCTGCTCCTGCTCGACTACGCGCGGGTGACCGCCGAGCGACGCGCGGGACCGTCGGCCACCTTTCTCGATCCGTTCTCGCTCGAGAGAATCGAAGTCGTCCGCGGGCCCGGGTCGGTCGTCTACGGATCCGATGCAATGGGGGGGATCATTCACGCGCGCACGCCAGACCCGCAGCCGGACAAGAACATGGGTCGATTTCGTCTCTCCGCCGGGACCGGGACCCCACTAGGCACCGCCGCAGCAGAAGCCAACATCGGGTTGGGGAACGGGGCGCTGCTGTTTCAGGCGCACGCCCGCGAGTTCAACGACTACGAATCTCCAGAGGGAAGGGTCCAGGACTCCGGCGCGAAGGACCGGGGTTTTCTCGTCAAGGGGATGCTTCCCACCGAGCGCAGCCGTTGGGTCTTCGGCCTTCAGGTGAACAACGCCAAGGACGTCGGCAAGCCGAGCGACGACGACACCTCGCGAACGATCTACCCCGACGAAGAGTCCATACGGTTCACCGCCAATGCCGAGTTGCCGACGTTCAAGGGCTTGTCGAGCGTCGAGCTTCAGACGTTCGTGGGGCGAAACCGACTCGTGACCGACCGTGAAACGTTCGCGACGATCACCGACCCGGCAGGGTTCGACCAGTCGGACGTCAACGCTTACGACGCCTCCGCGAGACTGTTGACCACGCAGCCGATCCCCAAGGGCTCGCTCCGGACGGGGATCGACCTGAGCAGCCGATTCAACATGTCTTCCGATCTGCTCACGGTGGAATTCGATCTTTTCGGCCAGGAGATCACGCGACTCGACCAGCAGACGATCGAGTCCGCGAGCCGTTTCGACGCCGGTCTGTTCGCCGAGGCGGAGTACCTTGTCCTGCGCGGCAAGGCGTCGGTGGCGGGTGGGCTCCGTGCGCAGGCCGTTTGGACGAAAAACGAGGGAGGTTTCTACGGCGACCAGTCGACATCGGAGGCGACACCATCGGGCTACCTCGCCGGCAGCTTTCGTCCGTCGGACAACTGGACCGCCACGGTTCAGTTCGCGAGGGGTTTTCGCGAGCCGACACTCAGCGATCGGTACTTCGCGGGGGTGACCGGACGCGGGTTCATTCTGGGCAACCCAGATCTGAAACCCGAGACCAGCCTGCAGTGGGACGTCTCGGCACAGCGAACCACCGGGCTCACCCAGCTAGGCCTTTACGCTTATCACTACACGATCGACGACGTGATCGAGCGTTTCCGTACATCACCGAGCAGCTTTGCGTTCCGCAACCGCGGCGAGGCGCGTTTTTGGGGCTTCGAGGCCGAGGGTGATGTCTCCCTTGGCAAAAAGTTCTCGGGGCGGGCGGCCTTGAACTGGGCGCGGGGCGAGATCGTCGATGACGGCTCGTTCCCCGACAACGTCCCGGCTCCCGGCCTTCAGGTCTCGGTTCACTACCGCCCGACCAGAATCTGGTGGTTGCGCTCCGGTTACGCTTACTACTTCAAGGACGATCGTCCCGGTCCGACCGAGATGCCGACCCCCGGTTTCGGGATCCTGAGCGCGTCCGGTGGATGCGAGTTATCGAAAGACTTCGAAGTCCGATTGATCCTCACAAACCTGTTGGACAAGACCTACCCGGCCAGCCCGGACGACGACGCAGTTCCCGGGCCGGGGTTCAGCACGGCACTGGTTTTTGCCGGCCGATTCTGAGTCGCTGGTACAATCCGGAACGCACCGCCGGAGCGGGTGAAGAACCGGCCATGAATCAGAACGAGGTTCCAATCAAGCAAGGCAAACGCAAGTCACGATACGACCTGGCCGAGCTGCGCCGCGCCAAGGAGCAGCTGCTCGCGGAGCAGAACCTC
>JBFJTV010000075.1:0-9600 GCA_041625075.1 Candidatus Polarisedimenticolaceae bacterium
AGATGGGTCTCAACAACCCGGGCGAGGTGGCAAACGGGATTTCGGTCGCGCTGCTGACGACCGCGTACGGTCTGATCGTCGCGTTCGTCACCCAGCCGTTCTACAATTACTTTACCGGCAAGATCGCCGCGCACACTCGTTCGATGGAAACCGTCGGGAACATCCTGTTCGAGACCTTCGACGAGATGGAGCGGATGAAGCAGACCGGCTGAACGCAGCTTCTGGAGAGATGCTGGAATGAGGCTCTCACGATCCAAACGCATGCAGGCCATCATCCCGACGGCCTCCATGGCGGACATCGCGTTCCTGCTGATCATCTTTTTCATGGTCACGACGGTCCACGAGGTCGATCGCACGAACGTTACCCTCCCGCTGTCCAGCTCGCGCGCCGAGACGGACAAGGGCGCCGCGTACGTCGTCGTTCACAAGGTGAACGGGAGCGTGGTGTACAAGTTCTCGGACGGTGACCAGCAGAGCTACGACGTCGGGAGCGCAAACGACTTCTATCTGGAGGCTTCGCGCGTCACCAACACCGTCCCCGACAAGCAGTTTGTGATCAAGGCCGACGGTGAGCTGCGGTTTGCGGTGATCGACGAGGTCATGGATCAGCTCCGGAAGGGAGGCGCGGAGCGGCTTCTGTTGTTGAGTCAGCAGAAGACGACGCCGACGCCGACGCCAAGCCCATGAAGATCCGGCGAGAGAAAGAGCACCCCGAGATCCCGACATCGTCGATGGCGGACATCGCCTTTCTGCTGATCATCTTCTTCATGGTGACCGCGGTGTTCGCGGCCACCAAGGGCCTCGAGTTCAAGCTCCCCAAAGAGGAAGAGGACCAGCCCGCCGAGCAGGAAGAGGCGGTCTTTATCCACGTCTACCCAGACGGCTCGATCACCGTGGACTGCAAGGACATGTACCCCGAGGACATCATCGCCTACCTCGAGCCCAAGCTCTCGAGGAACCCCGAAAAACCGGTGATCCTGTACACCGACGCCGACGCCACCTACCAGTTCATGATCGCCGTCTACGATGTTCTGAAAGAACCCACCAAGGAGAGCCACGGGTTCAAGGTCAAGAACATCTCGGTGCCGACACAGAGCGAAATTCAGGAATACATTCAGCTTTTTGGGCAGAACCCCTTCGAGGGTCGTTGCGGCTAGGGCCGAATGGGCGCAAACTGGATAGATGGCAAGGATGCGGGGGCATGAGCCGGGTATGAACAAGAAAGAGAGGTGCTCGCGATGAGCGAAAAACCCTCCCGCGTCTCACTCGACGAGAAGGTCAAGGCCGAAGATCTCCTCTACGCCGACATGTTCCACCAGGGCGACAACAAGCTCGTCATGTATGGGTTCATCGCGGCGATCGTCGTCCACCTCATCGTCCTGGTCGCTCCGCTTCCCGACTTCAAGAAGGCGCTCAAGCCCAAGGCCGCCAAGAAGGTCGTCACCGTTCGCAAGTACGTGCCGCCACCGCCTCCCGTCGAACGGAAAAGGATCGAACAGAAGAAGCTGACGCGAAAGGTCCCGATTCCCGATCCGACACCGGACGAGCCGGAACCGATTCGCGAACCGGAGCCCGAGTTTCAGGAACCGATCCCTCCCGACGCCGAGGTCTTTATCGGTGTTCCTGAGCCTCCGCCCCCGAGCGGGCCCGTGCTGGCGGGCGTCGACGGCGTGTCGAACCCGGAGCGTATCGCGGAGTCGTACATCAAGCCGGTCTATCCCGAGCTGGCACGCAAGGCCAGAATCGAAACCAAGCTGATTCTCCAGGCCGTCATTCACAAGGACGGCTCGGTCGGAGAGATCGAGGTGCTGCAGTGCAAGCGGCCAGGTCTCGGTTTCGAGGAAGAGGCGATCGACGCGGTCCGGCAGTGGCGGTACAAGCCGGCGTTGCAAAACGGGAAGCCGGTCGAGGTTTACTTCACCATCCGGGTCGATTTTACGCTGCAGTAATCCCGACCCGGCCCGACCGCACGGTGTCCTCTTTTGGGGACGGTCTCCGCGGTGCGGGACCGTTTGTCAGGTCCGCGGAGCTGCGGTAATCTGGTTACAGGCAGTGGAAAAACGACGATTGCCGATGTGGCGCTCGTCTTGCTCTTATGACAGATCGAGTCGATTTCCCCGGGCGACGATACCCGGGGCGTTCAGAGAGAGGGCCGGGCGTCCCGGTCCCGACAACGCGATAGAGGTGAAGCGATGAAGATCGCCAAACATCGACGGACATGGGGACTCGCGCTGGTCGTCTCGTTGGTCGCAGTGCCCGCGACCCTAGCCGACTACCAGGACGGGATGAACTTCTTCAAGGCCGGAAAGTACGCCGAATCGGCAGCGGAGTTCCAGGCCATCGTGGACGCGTCCCCCGAGTACGGTTTCGGCTACTACATGCTGGGTCTCAGCTTTTGGAAGATGAAGAAGTACAGCGAGGCCGGCAACGCGCTCGACAAGGCCGTCGAGATCGACGGACAGAAGTTCGCCTACGGTCTCGCGAAGGCTTCGGTGCAACGCGCCCAGGGCAAGAACCTCGAGGCCCTCAACACGCTCAACGCGATCGAGGACCAGGTCGAGGACGCCGGCAAATACAACTTCTATTCGCTCCGCGGCTACACCAACGTCGACCTCAAGAAGTGGGGCGAAGCCATCGAGGATCTGGAGAAGGCACGGGCCGCCAAGAAATCGGAGTCCGTGAATTCGTACCTCGGCCGTGCGTACTACAAGCTCGGCTATTACGACAAGGCCGCGCCCATCCTGCGTGATGCCGTGGAGGCCTCGCCCAACAACGCGGATGACTATCTGATCTTGACCGAGTCCCTCCTCAATCTGGCGCGAGAGACCCGCGACGAGAACAAGAAACAGGCGCTCTACGTCGAGGCGGCGCAGCGGGCCGAGAAGTACCGCTCTCTGAAGCCTAAGGATTACCTCGCCGTCAATCTCGTCGGTAAGGCCGCTCTCGGCGCCGGCGATTTCGACAAGGCCGAGCAGGCCTTCCAGAGGGTCCTCGCGATGAAGCCGGACTACTGCTACGCCATGGTCAATCTGTCCAAGGGCTACATCGCGCAGGAGAGGTGGAAGGCCGCCGAGAATATCCTCGTGAAAGCCGCGCAGTGCGCCCCGAGGATGGCGATCGTCTACGACAGCATGGGCTTTGCCATCCAGAAACAGGGTCGTCTCGAGGACGCGAAGGCAGCCTATGAGAAGTCCCTCGCGATCAATGACGACCCCGGCGTTCGCGGCAGACTCGACATCGTTGTCCAGAACATCAGGGTTCGCGAGGCGAACCGCGCGGCGGACGAAGCCGAGAAGGCTGCGGCCGAGAAGCAGGCGCTGCTCGACAAGGAGTACCAGGAGCAGCTCAAGAAGCAGGAAGAGTGGGAGAAGAAGCGCGACGAGTAACGCGCGTTTCGAGACGAGCAACGGTGACCGAAAAGGGGAGGTTTCGACCTCCCCTTTTTCATGCCCCGAACAGACGAAAGTGCCTGACCTTCCAACGGTTTCCGGCGCTGCCGGAGGTTTGACACCGTTGTGGCACCGTGTTAGATTGCCCGACCCAATTCCCAACTCTACCGACAATGTATCGGAGAGGATGAGACATGACCGACAGTCTGGTCCCGCTCCTCCTCACGCTACTCTTGGCGGTCGTGACCGCCGCATCGATGCTCACCCTGAGCTGGCTACTCGGTAGACCCAAGCGCTCCGTCGTCGACAGGTCACCCTACGAGTGTGGGATCCCACCGCTCGACTCGGTCGAGCGCCACCGGTTCTCCGTGAAGTTCTATCTCGTCGCGATGCTGTTCATCCTGTTCGACATCGAGGCCGCTTTTCTGATTCCGTGGGCGGTCACCCTCGGGGATATCACCGACAAGGTGTTCGTGCTCGTCGAGATGGTCGTCTTTCTCGGAATCCTCATCGCCGGGCTGGTCTACGTCTGGCGGCGCGGCGCGCTGAACTGGGAGTAGCGCGATGCCGAACGGGAAAAAGACGGTCAAGCTGCTCAAGGACCGGTATCCCGACGCCGTGGTCTCGACGGGGTCGTTTCGCGACCAGCACTGGGCCGAGATCAAGATCGAGGAACTCCAGCAGATCTGCCGCTGGCTTCGGGATGATCGCGCGATGTCGTTCGACTTTCTGACCGACGTGACCGCGGTCCACTGGCCGGACGATCCCGAGCCGATGGAGGTCGTCTATCACCTCTACAGCCTCTCGCGGGACGATCGCCTGCGACTCAAGGTGCGTACGGGCGACCGGGGTCCGGTTCCAACGCTCACGCATCTGTGGGAATCGGCCAACTGGAACGAGCGCGAGACCTATGACATGTTCGGGATCGAGTTCGAGGGCCATCCCGATCCACGGCGCATTTTGATGCCCGAGGATTACACCGACTACCCGCTCCGCAAGGAGCTGCCGCTGTACCGCGCATGACGACGATGGAACACCACATCGAGAGGTCCGCCGAGAACCCCGACATCATCACGGTCAACATGGGGCCCTCGCACCCCGCGACCCACGGCGTGCTCCGCGTCGTGCTGCACCTCGACGGTGAGACGGTCGTCGATGCGGTCCCGCACATCGGCTATCTCCATCGCGGGATGGAGAAGCTCGGCGAGAACCGCACCTACCTGCAGTTCATCCCGTACACCGATCGGATGGACTACCTCGCGCCGCTCTCGGCCAACGTCGGCTTCGCGCTGGCGGTCGAGGAGCTGCTCGGTGTCCGCGTGCCGCCGCGGTGCGAGTTCATCCGGGTCATCGTCTCCGAGCTCGCGCGGATCGGCGCGCACATGGTGTGGCTCGGAACGCACGCGCTCGACATGGGCGCGGCGACGGTCTTCTTCCACACCTTCAAGGACCGCGAGTGGCACTATGACCTGATCGAGGATCTTTGCGGCGCGCGGCTGACGACGTCGTACACCCGCGTCGGCGGCGTCTCGCACGATGTGACCGCGGACTGGCTCCGGAGACTCCAGGAGTTCGTGGACGGCCTTCCGGGACGGGTGGACGACTACGAGTCGCTGCTGACGCGTAACGCCATCTGGCTCAAGCGCACCCAGGGTGTGGGGCGGATCAGCTCGGCCGATGCCGTTTCCCACGGGATGACCGGGCCGAGCCTCCGGGCGACGGGCGTCGACTACGACCTCCGCAAGAAGCGGCCGTACTCCGGCTACGACCACTTCGCTTTCGAGGTCCCGACGGGCACGGACGGCGACGTCTACGATCGCTATCTCGTCCGGATCGAGGAGATGAGACAGTCGGCGCGCATTCTCGACCAGGCGGTCAAGAACATCCCCGAGGGCCCGTACCACATCGATGATCCGAAGATCTTTCTTCCTCCGAAGAAGAAGGTGCTCACGAGCATGGAGGAGCTGATCCACCAGTTCATGCTCGTCACCGAGGGTTTCGAGTGCCCGGCCGGCGAGGTTTACCACGCCACCGAGGTTCCCAAGGGCGAGCTGGGCTTCTACCTCGTCTCGACCGGGGGGAAATCGCCGTATCGGCTTCGAATCCGCTCGCCGAGCTTCAACAACGTGTCCACCCTGCCGGGGCTCGTCAAGGGCGGTCTGGTCGCCGACGTCATCGCCAACATCGCGAGTCTCGACCCGGTGATGGGTGAAGTGGATCGCTGAGAGAGGAACGCGGAGACCGGTAGCGGATGTTCGGAACGGAATTCGAAGCCAAGGTGGATCGGCTCGTCGCGCGCTACCCCGAGCCCAAGGCCGCGATACTCCCCGTGCTGTGGGAGGTGCAGAAGGCCAACGGCTGGGTCAATCTCGAGTCCGAGCGCTGGGTGGCCGAGCGGCTCGGTGTCAGCGAGGCGCACGTCCACGGGGCCGTCACCTTTTACACGATGTACAAGACGCGGCCGATGGGGAAGTACCACATCCAGGTGTGCACGACGCTATCGTGCATGCTCCGCGGCTCGGACGAGCTGGTCCGGCATCTCGAGGACAAGCTGAAGATCAAGGTCGGCGAGGTCAGCTCCGACGGGAAGTTCTCGCTCGTGCGGGTCGAGTGTCTGGGCTCGTGCGGGACCGCGCCGATGTTCCAGCTCAACGACGACTATCACGAGGATCTGACCCTGGACAAGGTCGACAAGCTTTTGGAGAGTCTGCCGTAAATGGAAAAGGTCCTGACGCGCAATATCGACAAGCAGAACTCGCAGAGTCTCGAGGTCTACGAGGCGAGCGGGGGCTACCAGGCGCTGCGCAAGGCGGTCGGGATGAGCTCCGAGGACGTCCAGGAGGAGATCAAGAAATCGGGTCTGAGAGGCCGTGGCGGCGCAGGGTTCCCCTCGGGTCTGAAGTTCTCGTTCATGCCGAAGCAGTCCGAAAAGTCGATGTACCTGATCTGCAATGCGGACGAGTCCGAGCCGGGGACGTTCAAGGACCGCCTGATCATCGAGAAAGACCCGCACATGATGCTCGAGGGCTGTCTCATCGCGTCATGGGCGATCAAGGCCAGCGCTTGCTACATCTACATCCGCGGTGAGTACGTTCTGGGAGGCGAGATCCTCGAAAAGGCCGTGGCCGAGACCGTGGCCAACGGGCTTTCCGGCAAGAACATCCTCGGCAGCGGCTGGGACTGCGACCTCATCGTGCACCGCGGCGCCGGCGCCTACATCTGCGGCGAGGAGACCGCGTTGATGACCTCGCTCGAGGGCAACCGCGGTTACCCGAGGCTCAAGCCGCCGTTCCCGGCGCAGTCGGGTGTGTGGGGCTGCCCGACCACGATCAACAACGTCGAGACCTTGAGCTGCATCCCGTTCATCATCGAGCGCGGCGCGGAGTGGTTCGCGTCGATCGGGAAGGACACCAAGAACACCGGGCCGAAGCTGTACTGCCTGAGCGGGCACGTCAAGCGCCCCGGAATCTACGAGGGACCGATGGGCCTCCCGCTCAAGGAGCTGATCTACGAGCTCGGCGGCGGCATGCTCCGCGACGATCGCGAGCTCAAGGCGGTGATCCCCGGCGGGTCCTCGGTGCCGGTGCTGCGCGCCGAGGAGTGCGAAGTCGATCTCGACTTCGATTCGCTCGCCGCCGTGGGAACGATGCTCGGTTCGGCGGGGATCATGGTAATGGATGACTCGACGTGCATGGTCAGCGCGATCGAGCGGATCGCCCATTTCTACTCGCATGAATCGTGCGGGCAGTGCACGCCGTGCCGCCAGGGTTGCGGTTGGATGGAGAACATCCTCACCCGGATCGAATCGGGCAAGGGACGGCAACAGGATCTCGATCTGCTGACCAACATCGCGGACAACATCCAGGGCAACACGATCTGCCCGCTCGGCGACGCCGCGGCGATGCCCGTGCGGTCGTTCGTCACCAAGTTTCGCGACGAGTTCCAGCATCACATCGACAACAAGAGATGCGTGGTGTGAGATGCCGAAGCTGACCATCGACGGCCAGGAAATCGAAGTCGCCGCAGGGATGACGATCCTGCAGGCCGCGCTGACGCATGGGCGCGAGATCCCGCATTACTGCTATCACGCGGGTCTTTCGATCGCGGGGAACTGCCGGATGTGTCTGGTCGAGGTCGAGAAGGCGCCCAAGCTGCTGATCGCCTGCGATACCCGGGTCGCCGACGACATGGTCGTGCACACCGACAACGAGCGGGTACGCGAAGCGCGCGCGGCCGTTCAGGAGTTTCTCCTGATCAACCACCCGCTCGACTGTCCCATCTGCGATCAGGCGGGGGAGTGCAGGCTGCAAGATTATGCCGTCGAGCACGGCACCGGGATCAGCCGCTTTGTCGAGAACAAAATCACCCTCGACAAGGCTGTCGACATCGGCACCAACGTCATGCTCGATCAGGAGCGCTGCATCCACTGCAGCCGGTGCGTGCGGTTCTGCGCCGAGGTCTCGAAGACGGGCGAGCTCGACTTCTTCCAGCGGGGGAATCACACCGTCATCGGCGTCTACCCCGACAAGCCGCTCGACAACCCGTACTCCGGCAACGTGGTCGACATCTGCCCGGTCGGCGCGCTCACCCTCAAGCAGTTCCGGTTCAAGACGCGGGTGTGGTACCTGAAGAACACGCCTTCCGTGTGCGTGGCATGCACACGTGGGTGCAACGTCGTCGTCGGTGTCGGCCAGCAACGCGAGCTGATGACGACACAGGGCCAGCTCGACGAGCGAATCAAGCGGATCGTTCCGCGCGTCAACGAACGGGTCAACCAATACTGGATGTGCGACGAGGGGAGACTGTCGTACGAGCGGCTGTACTCCGGCGAGCGGCTCGCCACCGCGCAGGCGCCGGCGGGCACCCGAGCCGCCTGGGACGACGCCGTGCGGAGCGTCGCCGATCTGCTCAAGCCCGCCGCGAGCCGGGGGAAGGCCGCGATGATCGTCTCGCCGAGACTGACCTCCGAGACGTTGTTCGCGTGGCGGTTGCTACTCGACGCGATGGGTGGCGCCCGTTTCGGCGTTCGCCGGCTCGTCCGCGGTGAGGACGACGATCTGCTGATCCGTGCCGACAAGGGGGCGAACGCCAAGGGCGTCGAGTGGATCCTCGGAACCGACACCGCCGAGAGCGAGGTGATCGACGCCGTGAAGAGCGGCGAGGTCAAGGTGCTGGTGGTGCTCGGCGATTCGCTCGACCCGGGCGACGACATCGATCTCGACGACGCGGCCCGTGACAAGCTCGAGCACCTGATCTACGTCGGCCCGTTCGCCTCGGCCACGGCGCAAAGGGCGACGCTGGCCCTCCCGTCGGCGGCGTGGTCCGAGGAAGACGGCACCGTCGTCAACTTCGAGGGGAGAATCCAGCGGGTGCAGCGTTGTCATCTTCCGCAGGGCGAGGGCCGGCCCGGGTGGAGGATCGTCTCGGATATCGCCGACGCCGCCGGGTTGACGCTGCCGCAGTGGACCGAGGCCGGGCAGGTGCTGTCGGCGCTCGGGGCGGCGGTGCAACCGTACGGCGGGCTCGATCTGGAATCGATCGGGTTGCTGGGCGTGGTCGGCCACGAAGGCGTGACTGCGCGGCTGTGAGAGGTAGACGGTGAACGAATTCTGGTTTGGCGTCGTCTCGACATTGGTCAAGCTCGGTGTCGTCGTGGGCGTGCTCATGAGCGGCGTCGCGATCATGACCTGGGTCGAGCGCCGTCTCTCCGGACTCATCCAATATCGCTGGGGCCCCAACCGCGTCGGGCCCTTCGGGTTGCTCCAGCCTCTCGCCGACGGTGTGAAGTTCATCATGAAAGAGGACGTCACGCCGGCGGGCGCCCACCGCCCGACCTATCTCCTCGCCCCTGCGATCGCTCTGGTTACCGCACTGTGCGCGTTCTCGGCCATCCCGTTCGGTCCGACCGTCGAGCTGTTCGGGAGGACCGTGGCCCTGCAGATCGTTGATCTCGACGGTGGGATCCTGCTCGTCCTCGCCGCCACCGGGCTCGGGGTCTACGGCGTGGTCATGGCGGGATGGTCGTCGATGAGCAAGTACTCGCTGCTCGGGGGGCTGCGCTCGTCGGCGCAGATGATCTCCTACGAGCTGGCGTTCGGGCTCTCGATCGTCGGTGTGATCCTCGTGAGCGGCACGCTCCGGCCGATGCTGATCGTCGAGCAGCAGGCGGGCTGGTTCTGGAACTGGAACGCGCTCGGGGGCGGGTGGCAGC
>JBFJTV010000076.1:0-9520 GCA_041625075.1 Candidatus Polarisedimenticolaceae bacterium
GCGCCTGGACCACCGCGCCGGCGAAGTGGGACAACAACTACTTCGACAACTTGTTCAACTACGATTGGGAGCTGGTGAAGAGCCCTGCCGGAGCCTGGCAGTGGACCCCAAAAGATGCAGCTGCAGCGGGCACCGTGCCGGATGCTCACGATCCCTCGAAGAAGCACGCCCCCATGATGCTCACGACGGACCTCTCCCTTCGGATGGACCCGATCTATGCGCCGATCTCGAAGCGCTTCCACGAGAACCCGGAGGAGTTCGCGGATGCCTTCGCCAGGGCGTGGTACAAGCTGACACACCGCGACATGGGACCCCCCTCGCGGTTTCTCGGCCCGCTGGTTCCCAAGGAGACGGCGCTGTGGCAAGACCCGGTACCCGACGTCGATCATGAGCTGATCGGCGAGAAGGAAATCGCCGAACTCAAGGGCAAGATCCTCGCATCAGGACTGTCGGTTTCGCAGCTCGTCTCGACCGCCTGGGCGTCGGCGGCCACGTTCCGTGGCACCGACAAGCGCGGCGGGGCAAATGGGGCGCGCATTCGCCTCGCGCCGCAGAAGGATTGGGAAGTGAACAACCCGGCCCAGCTGCGGGAGGTGTTGCAGACGTTGGAGCTGATCCAGACAAAGTTCAACAGCTCGCAGTCCAACGGGAAGATGGTTTCGCTTGCCGACGTGATCGTCCTGGGCGGGTGCGCAGCCGTCGAAAAAGCCGCCAAGGACGCCGGTCACGGCGTGCAGGTTCCCTTCTCGCCGGGGCGCACGGACGCGTCGCTGGAGCAAACCGACGTGGACTCCTTTGCGGTGCTCGAACCCACCGCAGACGGGTTCCGCAACTACCTCGGAAACGGAAACGGCCGACCGGCGGAGGAGCTGCTGGTCGATCGCGCGCAGATGCTGACGCTGACCGCTCCCGAGATGACGGTGCTCGTCGGCGGCATGCGCGCGCTGAATGCAAACGTCCGGAAGTCCGAACTCGGCGTCTTCACCAAAAGGCCGGAGACGTTGACCAACGATTTCTTCGTGAACCTGCTCGACATGAACACCGCGTGGCAGAAGTCCTCCAAGTCCGAGCAATTCTTCGAGGGACGCGATCGCGGGACGGGCGAGCTCAAGTGGACCGGCACCGCGGTCGACCTCGTCTTCGGTTACAACTCCCAGCTCCGGGCCATCGCGGAAGTCTATGCAAGCGACGACTCGCAGCAGAAGTTCGTGCGGGACTTCGCGGCCGCGTGGGACAAGGTGATGAATCTCGATCGCTTCGACCTTGCCTGATCTCAGCGGAAGAATCTTCAACGGTAAACTCGACGCTCCGAGGTGACCGGAGAACGGCCGCGTGCGAATTGAAGCCGGACAGCAGCTGCTCCACTACCGCCTGATCGAAAAGATCGGTGAGGGCGGGATGGGTGTGGTGTGGAAGGCCAGGGACACCACCCTCGACCGCGACGTGGCCATCAAGACGTTGCCGCCGGCGGTGGCCGAAGACGCGGAGCGCCTGGCCCGCTTCGAACGCGAGGCGAGGCTGCTGGCCACCCTCAACCACCCGAACATCGCCGGGGTGTACGGCCTGCACCAGGTCCCTTCGACAAGCTCGGGGCGGGCCAGCACGCACTTCATCGCCATGGAGCTGGTCCCCGGCGAGGACCTGGCCGAGCGGCTCACCCGTGGTCCGCTCGCCGTCGACGATGCGGTGGACACCGCCCGGCAGATCGCGGAGGCGTTGGAGGCCGCCCATGAGCGGGGTGTCATCCACCGCGACCTGAAACCGGCCAACGTCAAGCGGACGCCCGACGGTCAGATCAAGGTGCTCGACCTGGGACTCGCCAAGGCGCTGGTCGGCGAGGCCTCGGGGGAGGCATCGAGCCTCTCGCTTTCACCGACCATGACCTCGGCGGGATCCGTGGCGGGGACGTTGTTGGGCACGGCGGCCTACATGAGTCCCGAGCAGGCCAAGGCGCACGAGGTCGACCGTCGCGCCGACGTGTGGGCCTTCGGCTGCGTGTTCTACGAGATGCTCACGGGCAAGAAGATGTTCGAGGGCGACGGAATCTCGGAAACCCTGGCCGCCGTTTTGCGCGACGACGTGGACTGGGACGGGCTTCCTGCTGAAACTCCCGCCGCGGCCAGACATCTCCTGCGGCGCTGTCTCGATCGGAACGTGCGCATGCGGCTGCGCGATATCGGCGAAGCTCGCGTCGCATTGTCGCCCGAGTCGCTTGCAACCACGACTGCCGAGCAATCGGTGGAGGCACCGGTTCTCGCCGCTCCCAAAGGCAGGGGGCGCGAAAGGCTCGCGTGGGCGATCGCGCTCGTGGCCATTGTCGCGGCGGCGCTCGTCGGCTGGTCCGCGGCACAGCGCGGAAGGGCGACCCCGGCACCGGAGATCCGTGCGGCGATCCGTCCGCCGGCCGGACAATTGTTCGAAGCCTACGGCAGCCACGCCGGAAACGTCTCGCTGTCCCCCGACGGCACACGCATGACGTTCGTCTCCGCCGTGGGCGACGGCCGACCGGTGCTCCACGTGCGGTCGCTGGGCTCCGAGGCCGCGCGACCCCAGGCGGGAACCGAGGGGGCGATGTTTCCCTTCTGGTCTCCCGATGGCCGGCACCTGGCCTTTTTCCTCGACGGGAAGCTCAAGCGCCTCGACCTGGACGGCGGCGCTCCGATGACCGTCTGCCCGGCTTCCGAGGGTCGGGGCGGAACCTGGAACGAGGACGGCGTGATCCTCTTCGCCCCGGACACCCAGTCGCCGATCCATCGCGTGTCGGCGAGCGGCGGGGAGCCCACGCCCGTGACGACCCTCGACGGCAAACGCAAGGGGGAGACCACCCACCGCTACCCGTTCTTCCTCCCCGACGGCAACCACTTCCTGTTCATCCGCGCGGGACATGCGGCGGCAGTCGAGGACGAGGTCAACTCCCTGTGGGTCGGCTCGCTCGACGGCGACGAGCCTGTCGAGTTGATGCACACCGTCTCGAACGTGGCTTACGCCATGGGACACCTCTTTTACCTCCGCGACCAGTTCCTGATCGCCCGGCCTTTTGACGCCGCGAAGCTGGAGTTCACGGGGGAGCCGTTCGTGGTCGGCGAGGACGTGGTGTTCCAGTCGAGCTTCTGGCGCGGGGCGTTCGCGGTGACCGAAAACGGTTTCATCGCGTTCCAGGGCGGGCTCGGGCCGGAGCGCCTCCTCATGTGGTTCGATCGCGAGGGGAACGAGTTGGGCCAGATCGGTGAGTCGGGTCGATACGGGCCGATTTGTCTGTCGCGCGATGGCCGCCAGCTGGCCGCGACGATCGCCGACTTGAGTTCCGGGGGTGGCGACATCTGGGTCTTCGACGTCACCCGTAACGTCGGCAGCCGGCTGACTTTCGACGAAGCGCACGACACCAACCCGGTGTGGTCGCCCGACGGCAAGCGCGTCGCGTTCCAGTCCGACCGCGAGCGAGATGTCGGCGATGTCTACGTCGTTCGGGCCGACGGCCGCGGCGAGCCCGAGCTGCTGTTCGCAGGCGAGGGACCTGCCTCTCCCTACGATTGGTCGCCCGACGGCAAGTACCTGGCGGTCAGCCAGGGCATCAGCAAGAGCGATCTGTGGATCGTGCCTGTCGACGGGAGCGACCCGTTCGCCCTGGTCGCCACGCCGTTCGACGAGGGGTACGCGCGGTTCTCACCGGACGGCGAGTGGATCGCATACATCTCGAACGAGAGTGGTCGTTTCGAGCTGTACCTGACGCGTTTTCCCTCGGGTGAGGGGAAGTGGCAGCTTTCCGTCGAGGGTGCGGACTGGGCCATCGGCTGGAAAGAGGACAGCAGCGAGATCTACTTCCTCGATCTCGAGGGAGCGCTGAGCAGCGTCCGTATCGAGCTGGGCGACAACGTCGTGGCCGACCGGCCGCAGCGGCTCTTCCCCACGCGCGCGGAGGCAACGTGGGCCTCGACACTCGACGGCCAGCGCTTCGTCCTCGGCACCCCGGACGACCCCAACGAGGGTTACCCGATCACGCTGGTCGTCAACTGGGCCGGCAAGCAGTAGCCGGTGATGGATGGCGTCCACCGGCTTTCCGCCGGCCCCGCTTTGCGCCCGGGCCCCCGCGAACGGCGGTGCAAGTGGATCTGGGTTTGGCGTCTCGGTTTACAATGCCGAATGAAGCCAGTGCTCGCACGTTTCCTCGCGGGGGTTGTCGAGGTCGATGGTGTTTTTCCAAGGGAGAGCAGTAGATGTTTGACCGAGTCGATGCACCGTTTCTGATCGCCGCGTTCGCCAGTTTTGTGGCGAGCGTCGCACTCTGGTTCCTGGTCGACCACCATTACGGGGTTTTCGTCGGTCTGTGGGTTCCTTCGATCCTGATTCTGTGGGTGGGTGTTCGTGTGCGCCTCGACCGGCGCTAGGAGAACTCGCTGCATGACTGCTCAGCTATTCGCCATCTTCGCGTTCGGCGCCGTTATCACGGGAGTGGTCTTTCTGGGGATCGTGCGTGCCCGGGAATTCGACGAGAAGGCCAAAAAGGTACGGGTAGAAACCAAGCGCGACGCAGATCGTTAACGGTCTCGCCGGTGCCCCCAGACAACTGCGCGGAGCAGATCGAAAACGTGCCGCATCGTTCAGCTGCCAGAGCCTTGGCCGTTGTCACTCTCGTCGTGTTGGCCGCGGTAGCCTGCGCTCCTTCGAGGTACGACGAGGCGACGCTGGCGCTCCTCGACGTCAAGGTCATCACGTTGCTGGGTGAATCGATACTCGAAGATCACATGGTCGTGATCTCCGGAGATCGCATCATCGCTGTGGAGCCCACCGACCCGCGACGGCTACCCCCCGATATCCGGGTCATCCAGGGAAACGACGCCTACGTCTTGCCGGGTTTTACTGACATGCACGTGCACGTGATGAGCAGTACGAAGGACGCGTTGGAGCGAACGTTTCCTCTTCTCGTCGCCAACGGCATCACGACCGTGCGCGATATGGGCAGCGAGCTTCCGATTCTCAAAGAGGTGCGTGCGCGTCTGAAGGCCGAACCCGAACAGATCGCTCCACGTCTGCTGGCCGCCGGCCCTTTGCTGGATGGCACTCGCAAGCCATGGTACGGCAAGCTTCCACTCATCCTCCAGACACCCGACGAGGCACGGGAGCAGCTACCTCGTCTGCGGCAAGCGGGCGTCGATTTTTTCAAAGTCTACGACGATCTCGATCCGGCAACCTACGCTGCGATCACCGCCGACGCGAAGACGTCGGGTCTTCACTTCGCAGGTCACGTGCCGGATCGAGTGTCCATCCTGGACGCCGTCGAGGCGGGCCAGCGCACGATTGAACATCTGGGACTGGCTACGGTCAAGGACTGCGTCGACGACCCCGACGCGTGGTTTGAACGGGCTATCAACGCCAAGTTCCAAGAGGGTTACGACTCCTACTACGGCATCATGTTCGAACATTGGGTGTCGGTGGATTGGTCGCGATGCGCAACCGTGCTGGCCGCGCTCAGCCAACCTACCGTTTACTTCACACCCACGCTCGACATGGAACTCAACGATCGCAGCCGGATCGACACCTCGACAGTCCGGTACATGTCGTCCCGCAGCCAAGCCTGGTGCAACCAGCTTCTTGACAAGATCGAAGCAGCGGATCCCGTGCTCCGCGAGCGGGTGTTCGAGCAGTACCTCGTCGCATTTCGCAAGATCCACGAGGCCGGGGCCCAACTCCTCGTGGGAACCGATACCCCGAACAACTGCGTCGTTGCGGGATTCAGTTTTCATGGAGAACTGGCACTGTTACACGAGGCCGGACTGACCCCGGTAGAGGCGTTGCGGGCCGCGACGATCGATGCAGCTCTGGCACTCGACCGGGGAGACATCGCGGGACTCGTCGAGGTCGGCCGGGAGGCCGATCTAGTGCTGCTCGAGCGAAACCCCATCGAGGAGGTTACGAACACACGCACCGTCGTGAGCGTGGTGCTCCGCGGGCGTTGGCTGGATCGGGAAGACTTGGACGCCATGCTCGCCGACGCTTTGTCCGCGGCGCAGGACCTCGACGATCCGGCATCCTTGGCGAGTGAATCGCGCTAATCTCGAAGCGCACGAAGAACGAACCTTCGCGCCGTGGCGTACTGCCGGATCCTAGGGGATCGCTCTGGGCAGCAAACCGATAGAGCCCACGGTTCAACGATCGACGCTGCGGGTCTCGATCTTGATCTCGTTGGTCAACGTGCGATGCACGGGGCAACGATCGGCGATTTCCAGGAGACGCTCGCGCTGTGTCTCGTCGAGATCGCCCGTCAGCGTGATCGCGCGCCGGATCCGATCGACCCTCCCCTCCTTGGTCTCGCAATCGGCACAGTCGGAGGCGTGGATACGATCGTGCTCGAGCCCGACCTCGACGCCTTCGAGCGGCCAACTCTTCCTTTTCGCATAGAGCCGCAACGTCATCGCCGTGCAGGTCCCGAGCGCCGCAAGCAGGAAGTCGTACGGCGTCGGTCCCAGATCGGTGCCGCCGACCGAGGTCGGCTCGTCCGCCACCAGGTCGTGACGGCCCGCCCGCACCTGGGTCAGAAGCCCCTCGCCGGAGTTCTGCACCACGACGCCGGGGTGCGCGTTTGCGCTCTCCTCCGCCTTGACGTCGGGAAGAAAGCGGCTCGACCACGCCGAGAGCACGTCGCCGACGTAACGCGCGTCTTCCGGACTCTTCAAGAGGAGGTGATCCGCGTCGGGGAGTGAGACAAAGCTCTTCGGATGCTTGGCCGCGTCGAAGATCCGCCGGGCGTGCTCGATCCCGACAGTTTCGTCCACCGGCGAATGCATCACGAGAAGCGCGCGTCGCAGCTTCCCCACCGCATCGCCGAGCGTCTGCTCGGAAAGATCGTCGAGAAGCTGGCGCTTGATGCGAAACGGCCGGCCTCCGAGCCGGATCTCGGCCTCGTCGGCATGCTCGAGCTCAGGCGCTCCACGCACGATCATCTCGCGAAGGTGCCCCGTATCGCTCGGCGCCCCGATCGTGGCGACGGCAACGGCTTCGGGGACGCGGTGCGCGGCGGCCAGCACGGCAGCGCCGCCCAGGCTGTGGCCGATCAGGATCCGCGGCGCCTGGTACGTCTCGCGAAGATAGTCGGCCGCAGCGACGAGGTCCTCGACGTTCGAGCTGAAGTTGGTGTCGGCAAAGGCACCCTCGCTCTCGCCCAGTCCGGTGAAATCGAACCGCAAAACCGCAAACCCGCGATCGACCAGCGACTGGCTGATCCTCCCGACGGACTTGAGGTCCTTCGAGCACGAAAAGCAGTGCGCAAAGAGCACGTAGGCGGTGGGCTCCCCGGCGGGACGGTCCAGCCGGGCGGCCAGCTTGTCGCCCAGAGCACCGGGGAACCGGATTCGGCCCGAACGCATGGTCGTCATGGAACCCCCATCTTTATTAAGTCTTGCCTACAGTCTCCCACAGCCGTCCCATGCTCTACCAACCCGGCCGTCAGCCCGATTCGGGAATCCCGAGTGGCGCCGAATGGTTAGACTCGTTTAGGCACCAGCGAAGGGGGGATCACGGTGGAGCTCAACGACAAGCAGATCGAGCTGTGCAAATCGAGCACGTGGGATTTTTCTGACCTCAAGGCTCTCTTCTTGAACTGCACGCTCAAGCGCTCGCCGGAGCTGTCGCACACCCAGGGGCTGATCGACATCTCCACCGCGATCATGGAAAAGAACGGCGTCACGGTCGAGGTGCTGCGACCGGTCGATCACGACATCGCCTTCGGCGTCTGGCCGGACATGACCGAGCACGGCTGGAAGAACGACGACTGGCCGGGAATCTACAAGAAGGTCGAGGCCGCGGACATCCTCGTTCTCGGGTCGTCGATCTGGCTGGGCGAGAAGTCCTCGGTCTGCACGCAGGTGATCGAGCGGCTCTACGCGACCGCGGGCGACCTGAACAAGGATGGGCAGTACGCCTACTACGGCCGCGTCGGTGGGTGTCTGATCACGGGTAACGAGGACGGGATCAAGCACTGCTCGATGTCGATCCTCTACGCGCTGCAGCACATCGGTTACGTCGTACCGCCGCAGGCCGACGCAGGCTGGATCGGCGAGGCCGGCCCCGGGCCGTCGTATCTCGACCCCGGCTCCGGCGGGCCCGAAAACGATTTCACCAACCGCAACACGACCTTCATGACCTGGAACCTGTTGCACCTCGCTCGTATGATCAAAGATGCGGGCGGGATCCCGGCGCACGGCAACCAGCGCTCGAAGTGGGACGCGGGCTGCCGGTTCGACCACCCGAATCCGGAGCACCGTTAGAGGCGAAGACCGAGAGGAAACACCGATGAAGATCAGCAACACCCTGGTTTCGTTGATCGCGATCTTCGCGCTGGCCATGCCGACGTTCGGAGATGTCGTCGGCTGGCGCATGGACGGCGACGGGCGCTACCCGGACGCGAACCCGCCGATGTCGTGGTCCACGAGCGAGGGTGTGGTCTGGAAGACGTCGATGCCGGCATGGTCGAACTCATCGCCGGTGCTGGTCGAGGGCAAGTCGCTGATCGTGGTGCTGAGCGAGCCCGACGAGATCATCGCCGTCAACGCCAAGGACGGCAGCGTCGTGTGGAAGGACTCGACCGGAGACATCGCCTCGAAGCGCCCGGGCGCGCACAAGACCAACGGATGGACGTCGCCGACACCGGTTACCGACGGGTCAAAGGTCTTCAGCGTCTTCGGCTCGGGGGTGGTCGCCGCGCACGATCTCGATGGCCAGCGGCAATGGGCCCGCATCGTCGATCAGCCGAAGCGCGGATGGGGCCACAGCGCATCACCCGTGCTCGCCGGGGGGAACCTGATCGTCCACATCATCGACGTCGTCGCGCTCGACCCGAAGACGGGCAAGGAGTTGTGGCGCGCGCCGTCCGACCCGCGCTGGGGGTCGCCGGTTGCCGCACGGATCGGAGGCACCGAGGTCGTGATCACACCCGCGGGCGATGTCTTCCGCGCGGACGACGGCAAGACCGTGGCCTCCGCCGTCGGGAGCCTGAAGTTCGCGACCCCGGTCGTGCAGAACGGTGTGGTCTACTTCATCGAGAAGAAGGCGACCGCCGTGCGGTTACCCGAGAGCCTCGACGGTTCGTTCGAGGAGCTGTGGATCGGCCGGGCCGAAGGCTCGAGACATTACGCCTCCGTCGTGATCCACGACGGTCTCATCTACGCCGTCTCGCGCGAGCAGAGCTTCTCGATCCTCGACGCGGCCAGCGGCGAGGTGCTCCACAAGAGCCGGCTCGATCTCGACTCCGGGACGAACACCGCCTATCCCTCGATCACGCTCGCCGGCGACAAGGTCTTCGTCAGCACCGAGAACGGCACGACCGCGATCCTCGAGCCCGGCCGGGAGTACAAGGAGGTTGCGCGGAACTCGCTGGAGAGCTTCCGCTCGTCGCCCGTTTTCGACGGCAACCGCATGTACGTCCGGGCCTTCGACCACCTGTACTGCATCGCGTCGGAGTAGCAGCGGCTCGCCAGCTCGCCGATCGTGCGACAATTCCCCGATGGATCAAGAGACCGAACACGAA
>JBFJTV010000077.1:0-9491 GCA_041625075.1 Candidatus Polarisedimenticolaceae bacterium
CACTTCCCGCCGGGGAGCATGGGGCCCAAGATCGAAGCCGTGATCCATTTCTTGCGACACGGCGGTCGCCGTGCGTTGATCACGGACCCCGAGAACCTGCCGCAGGCGATCGAGGGACTCGCCGGCACCCACTTCGTCGGCGGCATCTAGAACCCGGGGTCAGGCACTTCAATCGTTTCATTGCGAATTCGCAACACCGCGCAATGGCTTGCCAGAACGCCACTTCCGGCGGCCGCCTCCGGCAGCAAGTGAAACGCCAGGTATAGGGTTAGAGCCGGAGTGCGTGGCGGTGTAGAAGAACTCTGAGAACCGAGACGGGGCGCCGGAGATAACCACCGACTTCGACGTAGGTGTACCGGTAGCGCGTCACGGCGCGGTGAACGAAGGCCCTCCTTACCTCACAGGCGGGAAGTTGCTGGCTGGGGCCGCGCACCTCGATCGGCTCGACGACGATCCCGGTCTCCGCCAAAACCTCCGCGAGCACGTCGTCAAGGTGAGGCTTGAGCTCCCTCGATGGGACCATCGACATTGCGGCTCGTCTGCACGCCATTTCGAGAAAGCCTCCTTCGCCAAGCACTCCCTCTGTGCTCTCGGTGAAAGTCCCATTTGGGTCTGTGTCCGCGTCCTCGGAGTCGTGAAAGCGCACAAATGTCTCCCGAGCCTCGGCCACGTCCCGACCGAACATCCGCAGAATAGGGGTGACAGAGATCCACGTCTCGGCCCCCGACTCGATATACGCACGGTAGGAACTCCACGGATAGTCCAAGTCCGTCGTCAGCTTCGAGCGGATCGGGTTGCGATGAACGTATCGGACCAACCGCAAGAGATAAGTCTCGTCCTGACAGAGCAGAGCGCTGTAACGCCCCTGAAACACATGCCCCACCATCTCGTGCCGCGCGTTGAAATACCTGGCGTAGGGCGAGAGTAACCGGTGCATGAAGCGACCGACCCTCACGTGGCGTCTTCGGATTACCACGTGCAGGTGGTTGGGCATGAGAACGTAGGCGTAGAGCTCGATGTCGGTGTCGGTTGTGACGGTCTCGAGCCGTTCGAGGAAGCGCTGCCTATCGTGGTCGTCGATAAACGTCGGCTCCCGCCGGTTTCCGCGTGTGAAGACGTGATAGAGGCCGCCGTCGAACTCGATCCGAGGTCGTCTCGGCATCGGAGAAACCCCGAGGGGAGGCCCGACGCAATCTCGCCCCGTCAACGTCCTGAAGCAAGCGACCGTCGAAACCCTGTACCCACCGTTTCAGACTTGAATGCCTCGACAACGCCCCAACTCCTTGATCGATAATCAACTTCGTGACGTTGCAAATTGGAAACTGAAGCGATTGAAGTGCCTGACCCCGGGCTGGGATGTATACTTTGGGGTAGGAGGGACGGCGAGATTCCAACACTGCACGGACACCTGATCGGCCTTTCACCGGCGGAAAAGACACGGCTCGAGCGGCTTTACCGACGCCGAATCCCCCCGCGCTCCATCCTGACCCACGAACTCGCGCGCGAGATGGCCGCGGCGACCGCTGCACTCAACCGCCGTGTCGGTGTGCTCGTGGATCGCGCCGGCCGGATCGAGGCGGTCGCCGTCGGGGATGCCAAGAGCATCACCGTGCCGCGGCAACCCAGCGCCCCCGCCGGTCGTGACCGCTTTTGCACCCTGCGTTTTCTTTCGACACGTCGCGGTGACGAGGACCTCTCGCCGCCCGAGCTCGCCCCGCTCGCGCTACACCGTCTCGACGCGCTCGCCGTCATCGGAGTCAAAGACAACGGCCTTCCGGGACCGGTCCGCGTGGCGCATCTCCTCCCCGCAAACGAGCGCGAGCCCGAACGGCGCGAGGACCGCCGTCCCGGCACTGGCGAAGCCGCGCCACACCTCCCACCGGGTGCCGTCCTGCCCGGTGTCGGGAAGCGCAGGCGCCGCGACCGCGAGCGGCGCGATGAAGACGTCACCGCCGACGGCGAGCGTTACCGTCTGTTCAGCCCCCGCCCGGCGAGCCTCGTCACCGACGATTTTCTCGACCTCATCCGGGCGCTCGAGCAGGAATTCGAAAGACGACGCCAGCGCACCAAGCTTGCCGGCAAGGCTGGCCGTGCGATCCTGATTCACGTCACGACCTCGCAACGCTCCGACGCCGAAGCGTCGCTCGATGAGCTTGCCGATCTCGCCGCATCAAGCGACCTCGACGTCGTCGATCGCATTCTCCAGCGGCGCCCCTCGTTCGACCCGCGCACGTTGATGGGCGCGGGCAAGCTCGAAGACCTGATCATCCGCGCGCTGCGCCTCCAGGCCGACTTCATCGTGGTCGATCAAGATCTCGCGCCCAACCAGGCAAGAACGATCGCCGAGGCCACCGACCTCAAGGTGATCGATCGCACGCAGCTGATCCTCGACATCTTCGCCCGCCGCGCGCGCACGCGGGAGGGCAAGATCCAGGTCGAGCTCGCTCAGCTGAAGTACCTCCTGCCGCGGCTGATGACGCGCGGCGACTCCGGTCTGTCGCGTCTCATGGGTGGCATCGGTGGCCGCGGCCCCGGCGAGCAAAAGCTCGAGATCGACCGCCGCCGCGTTCGCGAGCGCATCCGTGCACTCGAACGTCTTCTTCAGGCCGAGCGCCGCCGCCGCGAGCAGCGCCGCGCGCGCCGACGCGAGCGCGATGTCCCCGTCATCTCGCTCGTCGGCTACACCAACGCTGGAAAAAGCACGCTTCTCAACCTCTTGACCCGCAGCAACGTCTTTGTTGAAAAGCGCATGTTCGCGACACTTGACCCGACCAGCCGGCGACTTCGCTTGCCACGCGAGCGGGAGGTCGTGATCAACGACACGGTCGGATTCATCCGCGACCTGCCGTCCGACCTCATCGCCGCGTTTCGCGCCACGCTCGAGGAGATCGAGGACTCCGACCTCGTCGTCCACCTCGTCGATGGCTCGCACGACTGTCACGAAGCCCGCATCGAGGCCGTCGAGCGGATTCTCGTCGATCTCGGCTACGGCAACATCCCGCGCCTGCTCGTCTTCAACAAGACAGACCTCGCCGACCCCGATCACCTCGTGGAGCTGACCGCGGGAAGGGACGCGCTTCTGATTTCCGCGGTTACCGGAGACGGGATCGAGGAGCTTCTCGGACGGATCGACGACGCTCTGCCGCAACGGCCGCGGACGCACTACGCGGCCTCGAGCTGATCACCACGCGGCGTCCCCGCAGACCGGTCCAAACGAGATAGACCACCCCGAGGTGGAGGATCAAGATCGCGGCCACCTGAAAGGCTGTCGGCGGCCAGCCGCCGCGATCGATCCCTGCCGATTCCGCGACCTCTTCGCCGATGGCCCCCGATAGATAGGCGAAGGTGTCATCCGGGAGACCGAGCTCCCATGCACGGTGCAAGGACTCCAGGGCGTCGGCCCGGCGTTCCTCGCCGATCGCCAGGATCGTCGCAAAGTACGCCGTGACGACCTCGTCGGGAGCGATCTGCTCGAGATGGGCGGTGCAGATCCGAAGGTGCTCCAGGTTGAAACGGATCATCGCCACCTCGCAGAGCACTGTCTGGCTGAAGAAATCTTCGGGGCGCTCGGTCGACGCGCGCACCGCGAGCACCTCGGCCTCGTCGAGCTCGTCCACCGTCGGGTCGGTCTCCGGAGTCGAGCGCGCCAGCACGAGTGCTAGCGCCGCGAGATTCTCGGCCGATGCCTCGGCAACGGAGGCCTCGCGGCAGAACCCCAGCGCCTCGTCGCGGAGGTCCATCGCGAGCAAGGAGAGACACAGCCTGCGCGACGCATGCACGAAGTTGGGCTCGAGCTCGCGGACCCGGCCGTACAGATAGGCCGCGGTCTCGAGCAGACCGGCATCGCGTGCTTCGTCGGCCCGGACGAACATCTCGGCGGCATCGGGATTGCGAGCCTCGAGCTCGGCGACGAGCCGGGCGTTGAAGGCCTCGAGCCGTTCCTGCGGATTGGCCTGGCTCGCCGGCCAGAGGAGCGCCCCGCAGACCACGATCAGGACGCCGATCCCCCTTTTTCCGCCCAATTTTCAATCCCCCGGTGCAGAATCGCACGAAGTATCCCTTTTATATCCGTGGCTTAGGCCCGTTCTGCAACAACTTTGTTTCATTTTGAGACTTTTCGGGAGGCCCTTCGGCCCCGCGGAGGGATAAGCCAGGCGAAAATGGTCCACAACGGACTACTTGATAGTCGGTCCAGGATATGAAAGAATGCCAATTGGTCTAGACCAATAGGGGAACTCGATGAGGATTCCCGGTCTCGAGATCAATCTGGACAGCGACATCCCGGTCTACCGCCAGATCGCCGACGGGATTCGCGATGGGCTCGCGGACGGTCGTCTCGAGCACGGACGGCGTCTTCCTCCGACCCGGGACCTCGCCCGCCAGCTGAAGGTCAACCGCAACACCGTCGTCGCGGCCTACGAACTTCTCGCCTCCGACGGCGTCGTGCGGAGCTACACCGGCAGAGGAACGTTCCTGGCGGCGGCCACCGCGACACGACAGGACCGTCTCGGCGCCTCTCCCGATGACGACGTCTGGAGAACCGCGTTCTCCCGGGCCGTCGAAGGGGCCAACGTCGAGCGCCTGCTCTCGGCCTATCAGCTCGCCACCACCGCCGAGGGCATCTCGTTCGCGAGCGGCTTTCCCGCCGACGACCTCACACCCGTCGACGAGTTCTCTCAAGCCGTTGCCGGCGTGCTCGCCGAACGCGGCCCCGAGGTCCTGACCTATGGCCCGCTCTCGGGCTCACCCGGGCTCCGTGAGCACATTGCCGCCGATATGCGTCGTCACGGCTGCGAGGTTTCCGCCGATCAGATTCTGATCACCAACGGCTCGCAACAGGCGATCGAGCTCGTCTTCCGCACGCTGATCGATCCGGGCGATCCCGTGGTGCTCGAAGACCCGACCTTTGCGGGGGCGCTATCGGCACTCGGATCGCTCGGTGCGCGTCTCGTCGGCGTGCCGATGGATGACGAGGGCATCCGGAGCGATCTGCTCGCGCTTGCGCTCGAGCGACACCGCCCGCGCCTGATCTACTTGCAACCGACCTTCCAGAATCCGACGACGCGGGTCATGAGCGCGGGGCGCAGGCGGGAAGTGCTGTCGCTGGCCGCACGACACGGTTGCGTGATCGTCGAGGATGACTGGGCCGGCGATCTGCGCCTCGACGGCCGCGATCTGCCGACGTTGCACGCCATGGACAGTGGGCGCCGCGTCATCTACATCAGCTCGTTCTCGAAGAAGCTCATGCCGGGACTGCGGATCGGCTGGGTGGCCGCGCCGCTTGGCGTGCAGCAACGGCTGATCTCGCTCAAGCAGATCGAGGACTGCGGCACGAGCCCGCTTCTTCAGGAGGCCCTGCACCGTTTTCTGCTCGAGGGCGGTCTCGAACGTCATCTCACCAAGATTCGGACGGCGTACCGCGAGCGCAGGGACAGCATGCTCCAGGCGATCGACAGGCACTTCCCCGAGGACGTTCGCGTCCTGAAACCACGGGGCGGCCTGTTTGTCTGGGTCCGGTTGCCTCGCGGAATCGACGTCAACGAGCTCTTCCTGGCGGCGCGGCACCGCGGCGTGCTGTTCAGTCCGGGCGAGCTGTTCGACGTCGATCGCACCGGCCAGAACACCCTACGGCTGACCTTTGCGGCCGTGGGGCCGGAGAAGACCGCATCCGGCATCGAAACGCTTGGACGCTTGATGAAGGAAATCCGCTCCGAGGGGTCGTTGGAGGTCTCCGACGAAAGCTCGGTCGTCGTCATGCCGATCGTGTAGCGCGATCGGGAGAGGCAAGTCATGGACGGAGAACGCAAGACAGGAACGCCGAGGCTGAAGACGGGCCTGGCGGAGATGCTCAAGGGCGGCGTCATCATGGACGTCACCGACGCCGAACAGGCGCGTATCGCCGAGGATGCGGGTGCCACGTCCGTCATGGCGCTCGAGCGCGTGCCAGCGGACATCCGCAAGGACGGCGGCGTTGCCCGAATGTCGGACCCCGCCATCATCGAGAAGATCATGGCCGCGGTGTCGATCCCCGTGATGGCCAAGTGCCGTATCGGCCACTTCGCCGAGGCGCAGGTTCTCGAGTCGCTCGGGGTCGACTACATCGACGAGAGCGAGGTCCTCACCCCGGCCGACGAGAACCACCACGTCGACAAATTCGCTTTCAACGTTCCGTTCGTGTGCGGATGTCGCGACCTGGGCGAGGCGTTGCGACGGATAGGCGAGGGCTCGGCGTTGCTTCGCACCAAGGGAGAGGCCGGTTCGGGCAACATCGTCGAGGCCGTTCGGCACGTGCGCCAGGTGAATTCCTCGATCCGGCGTCTCACGCTGCTCGGCGAAGAGGAGATGATGGCCGAGGCCAAGACTCTCGGGGCGCCGTACGAGCTGGTCCGGCTGGTGGCCCGGGAAGGCAAGCTGCCCGTCCCCAACTTCGCGGCGGGCGGCATCGCGACGCCGGCCGACGCGGCGCTCATGATGCAGCTCGGAGCCGAGGCGGTCTTTGTGGGTTCGGGGATCTTCAAGTCGTCCGACCCCGCGACCCGCGCCAAGGCGATCGTCCGGGCCACGACCCACTTCAACGACCCAGCCGTGGTCGCCGAGGTTTCCAAAGGTCTCGGGGAGGCGATGGCCGGCATCGAGACGTCGAAGCTCCCGGAGGCAGAGCTTCTCCAGACGCGAGGTTGGTAATGCCGGCAATCGGTGTGCTCGCTCTGCAGGGGAACTTCGCCGCGCACGCCGCGGCGTTCCGACGCGCGGGCGTCGAGGCCGTCGAGGTGCGCCGGTGCGCGCAGCTCGAGGACCTGGACGGTCTCGTCATCCCCGGGGGAGAGAGCACCACGTTGCTGAACCTGATGCAGGACGAGCCCTGGTTCGACTCGCTGAGGGCGTTTCACGAGAGGGGAGGGGCCCTGTTCGGAACGTGCGCCGGCGCAATCCTGCTTTCGCGCGAGGTCCGCGGCCCCGAACAGCCCAGTCTCGCCTTGCTCGACGCCGTCATCGAGCGCAACGCGTACGGACGCCAGATCGATTCGTTCGAGACACGGCTCGAGGTCTCCGGACTGGATGAAGCGATTGAAACGCTGTTCATTCGCGCCCCGCGCTTTGTCTCGCTGGGGGCGTCGGTGGAGGTTCTTGCGACGCTCGACGACGATCCCGTGCTGGTGCGGGAGGGCCGGGTCCTGGCCGGGACGTTCCACTCGGAGCTGACGGCCGACGGTCGGTTGCACGCCATCTTTGCCCGAATTGCAGGAGATCGAAAAGAGGCCCTGGACACGCGGAGGTGCGCGACCGCACACTAGGGATAGCTGGGGGGAGTCGCTCCAAGGTCCGACGGTCCAGGACGGAGGTCAAGATGCAGGTCTACGTGGATGGAAAGCTGGTTCCCAAGGAAGAGGCCAAGATTTCGGTATTCGACCACGGTTTCCTGTACGGTGACGGGGTGTTCGAGGGGATCCGTGTCTACGAGGGGAACGTCTTCCGCCTCAGGGAGCACATCGACAGGCTGTACGAGTCCGCCAAGACCATCGCGCTCAAGATCCCGCTCTCGAAAGAACAGATGATCACGGAGACGCTCAAGACCGTGGCGGTCAACGGCAAGCGCGACGCCTACATCCGGCTGGTCGTCTCGCGCGGGCCCGGAGACCTCGGCATCGACCCCGCGAAGTGCTCGGCGCCGACCATCGTCATCATCGTTGACTCGATCACACTCTACCCGAAGGAGTTCTACGATAAGGGGATCTCGCTCGTGACCTCCAGCATCCGGCGGATCCCGCAGGAGTGTCTCGATCCGCAGATCAAGTCGCTGAACTACCTCAACAACATTTTGGCCAAGATCGATAGCAAGAACGCCGGTGTCCCTGAGGCGCTGATGCTCAACACCCAGGGTTTCGTCGCCGAGTGCACCGCCGACAATATCTTTCTGGTCAAGAACGGGTCGATCCGAACCCCGCAGCTGAGCCATGGGGCCCTCGGAGGCGTCACGCGGGGCGCGGTCCTGGACCTCGCGAAGAAGGCGGGGATGCAGACGATCACCGTGAGGCTTGCCCTCCACGACTTCTACAACGCCGACGAGGTCTTTCTCACGGGAACGGGCGCCGAGATCGTGCCGGTGATCTCGATCGACGGCCGCACGATCGCCGGCGGAAAGCCCGGACCGGTCACCCTGCAACTCACGGCCGCGTTCCAGGAGCTACGCGTCAGGGACGGCGACAAGGTCGACTACAAGACCGAGACCGCCCCCGCCTAGGTGTTCTCGGAAAGAGTTCCCGACGATCTGTATCCCAACGCGATCGCGAGGGCGATCGAGGCAAAGGGCGGCGTCACCCACGACCTGACGGTCACCAACCCGACGCGCTGCGGTTTCACTTACCCCCCGGGGCTGTTGTCGTTGCTCGACAACCCGGACGCGCTCGCGTATCGACCGGACCCCCTCGGGCTGCAATCCGCGCGGGAAGCGATCGCGGCCGGGTACGCCCGCCGCGGCGTCGAGGTCGATCCCGAGCGCATCGTCCTGACCGCGTCGTCGAGCGAGGCCTACGGTTTTCTGTTCAAGCTGCTGTGTGACCCTGGCGACGCCGTGCTCGTCCCCGCGCCGTCCTACCCGTTGTTCGAGCATCTCGCCCGTCTGGAGGGAGTTCGTCGACGGTCCTACGCGCTCGACCTCGACACCGGGTGGCAACCCGGGCCGATCGATCCTGGCGGCGACCGCACGCGGGCGCTGATCGCCGTTCACCCGAACAACCCGACAGGTTCGTTTCTCGACGAGGCCGGGATGGCCACGGTCGAGAGAGCGTGCCGCGAACACGGCATGGCGCTGATCGTTGATGAGGTCTTCTCCGACTTTGCGCTCGGCTCATCGCAACCGGCGACCTTCGCCGCACGCGACGAGGTCTTGACGTTCACCCTCGGCGGTCTCTCGAAGTCGCTTGGTCTTCCCCAGCTCAAATTGTCCTGGACCGTCGTCGGTGGCACCGCCGACCGAGTGCGCGATGCGCTCGGACGCCTGTCCTATATTGCCGACAGCTATCTCGACGTCTCGACACCCATTCAGCTTGCACTCCCCGCGATCCTTCACGGCGCTCTTCCCGTGCGTTCTGCAATCCTCGAACGCTGCAGGCAGAATCTAAAGGTGCTGGTCGAGGAGGTCGCAGCCGTCGAAGGGCTGTCGGTGATCGAGCCCCACGGCGGATGGAGCGCCTGCCTTCGCTTCCCGGCCGTAGTTTCCGAGGAACGCCTCGCACTCGAGCTGATCGAGAAAGACGACGTGGCGGTCCACCCGGGCTACTTCTTCGACTTCCCGACAGCCGGCTTCCTGGTGGTCAGCCTGCTCCCACCACCCGATGTCTTCAAGACAGGTATGCAGCGTCTGACGGCTCGACTTGCGGACGATTAACCACACTTCCCCTTCGGCGCGAGCGGTCACCTGACACGCCGACCCTTCCAGGTCACACCGTTGCCATAACCCGTCTTTGCTGCCGAGACCACGGCCATGGCCA
>JBFJTV010000078.1:0-9431 GCA_041625075.1 Candidatus Polarisedimenticolaceae bacterium
CGAGCTGCCCACCTCCGCGAGGAGTCCGGTTACCTTGGGGTGTCGTGGCATCGACTCATTGTAGCGTCATGACCCCGGAGCACTCGCGCGCAGGGTGAGAAGGACCGCCTCTGGTGGGCAATGCCACCGGAGCGGAGCGGCGGTGGCGCCGAGACCGCGTGTCACGACCAGCTCGGATCCTGCGTGGGTGTATCTCCCCTCGTCGAGGTAGCACTGGCTCTGGCGGATGAAGACACCCATCCCCGGGATCCGGAACTGCCCACCGTGCGTGTGGCCCGAGAGGACCAACGACACGCCGCGCGCCGCCGCATCGAAGAAGACGTCGGGGTTGTGCGACAGCAGGATCGGAGGCGCGTCTCCCCAGCGGCTCAGCTCGCCCGCCGCGCCGAGTGCCGCGTCGAGATCGGGCCGGCCGACGAGCATGTCGTCGATCCCGGCGAGCACCAGGCTCTGGTCGCGGTGGTCGATCGCGACGGCGCTGTTATGGAGCACGCGAATGCCGGTCTCCTCGAGCATCGCCGTGACCCGGTCGGGCTCCCCGGTGTAGTGGTCGTGGTTGCCGAGAACACCGAGCGTCCCGAGCGGGGCTCGCAACAGACGAAAGCCCTCGGCGAACGGGGGGAACTCGCGAACGTGGGCGGTCATGACGTCGCCCGCGACGATAATCAGGTCGGGCTCGGTGGTCATCAATCGGCGAAAGACGCGGTCGATCGCGCCGGGACGGACGAACGGCCCGATGTGGATGTCGGAGACGAGCAAGACCCGGACGCCATCGAAGGCGGAGGGGAGACGATCGACCTCGATCTCCGCCTCGGACAACGTGAGGTATCGTTCGAGCTGACGGCTGTACGGATAGTCCAGCCCGGGGATCCACGGATAGAGATCGCGGCTGAGAATGTGCGAGGTCTTGCGTTCGAGCTTCCGGAACCAGCCGGTCGCCGGTTTGAAGAAGTGACGCAGCCGCCTCCGAGCGGGGCTCGGGGCGGGGAGCGCGTCGCGGTGCAGGGCCGGGTCGACGGCACTGCCCGGCCCGCTGGCCGGGGGCCTCGCCGGTGCCTCGACGGGTCTGGGAGATGGCAAGAGCGATCGTTCCACGGCGTCCAATATGCACCCACGCGAACTTCGTGACCAGCGGTTTCGTGCTCGACCAACGGTGTAAGATCGCGGGACCCGAGCGGAGGAAGATGATGCGAGCATGGCTGCCCGCGACGTTGACGGTCGTTCTCGTGGCGGGATGCGCGCCGGCTCCCGAGCCCGAGAGCAAGACCGCCACGGATGCGGGCTCACTCGGCTTGACGGTCCATCGACCCGCATCGATCGACATCCCGGAGGATCGACCGCTTCGCGCCGGGTTCCTGATCGTCGACGGGGTCTACAACTCCGAGTTGATGGCGCCGTACGACATCTTCCACCACACCCCGTTTCACACGAAGCCCGAGCCGGGGATCGAGGTCTTCACGGTGTCGCCCGACGGTGAGCCGGTGACCACCTTCGAGGGTCTGGTGATCACGCCGCATCACGGCTTCGCCGACGCCCCCGCCATCGACATCCTCGTCGTGCCGAGTGCCGAGGGAAGCATGGACGTCGATCTCGAAAACGAGGAGATGATCGCCTGGGTCCGCGAGACGGGAGAGCGGGCGGACTTCGTGATCTCGTTGTGCGACGGCGCGTTCGTCCTAGCCGCCGCCGGGCTGCTCGACGGACGCGCGGCGACCACCTTTCCGGGCGACCAGGACCGCTTCGCCGAGACCTTCCCGAACGTCCGGCTGGAGCGCGAGCCCAGCTTTGTTCAGGACGATCGCATGCTTACGTCGCAGGGAGGGGCGAAAAGTTATGACGTCGCCATGCACCTGGTCGATCTGCTGTACGGCGAGAAGGTGGCCACGGGAGTGGGGAGGGGTCTCATCATCCCCTGGCCTCCGCAGTAGGGCCTTGGCTCAAGGCCGGCAGCGATCGATCACGGTCCTGATGAAATCCGCTTTCTTTTTGAGCTTCTCGCGAAAGTCCATCTGATCGGTATCGGCGATCTCCATCCGGAGATCCGAGAGGTAGCTCTCCAGGATGTCGCAGAGCATGGCGGTCTCTTCCGGTTCGAGCTGCAATGTGGTCATGACATTCCTCCCTGCGTCCTCGTCTCTCATTAGAAACCGATACCGCCCGGTGGCGCAGCCCGTTTCCGGAGCCGAGCGGTCCTCTTTCTTCGCGGCCCCGCGACCCCTTGACAGGGCCCCGTATTTGTAGGAGTTTCCAGTCTTCCTTTCATGATTGCTCGAGGAGAGGCAAGTGATGCCGCACGCGATCCGGATCCACCGCACGGGCCGTCCCGACGTGATGGTCTGGGAGGAGATCGACGTCGGCAACCCCGGTGAGGGCGAGGTTCGGGTCCGACACACCGCGATCGGGCTCAACTACATTGACACCTACCACCGCACGGGGCTCTATCCCCTGCCCGAGCTTCCCGCCGTTCTCGGCCGCGAGGCGGCGGGCGTCATCGAGGCCGTCGGCGCCGGTGTGAGCGAGCTCGAAGTGGGCGACCGCGTCGCCTACCCGATGTACCCGGGCGCCTACGCCGAGTCGCGCAACATTCCCGTAGGCAACGTCGTGCGACTCCCGGAGGACATTTCCGATCGCAAGGCCGCCGCAATGATGCTCAAGGGACTGACGGCCCGCTATCTGTTGAGACGATCGTTCCGCGTTGGCGAGGGGCAGACGATCCTGTTCCACGCCGCCGCCGGCGGCGTCGGGCTGATCGCGTGCCAGTGGGCGGCCTCCCTCGGTGTGACGGTGATCGGGACTGTGGGATCGCCCGAGAAGGCGGAGCTCGCGCGGTCTCACGGGTGCGAGCACGTCATCGACTATACCCGTGAGAATTTCGTCGAGCGCGTCCGCGAGTTCACTGACGGTGACGGCGTCCCTGTCGTTTACGACTCGGTCGGGAAAGACACCTTCGAGGGCTCGCTCGACTGCCTCGCACCGACCGGGCTGCTCGTGAGCTTTGGGCAATCGTCCGGACCGGTTCCTCCTTTCGACATCGTCAAGCTCTCGACCAAGGGGTCGCTCTACGTGACGCGACCGACGCTGGCGACATTCATTGCGCGTCGGGAGGACCTCGTCGAGGGCGCGAACGACCTTTTCGAGGCTGTGCTGAGCGGCGCGGTCAAGATCGAGGTCGGCCAGACCTACCGGCTCAGGGACGCGGTCCAGGCCCACGAGGATCTCGAAAACCGACGGACGACCGGCTCGACGGTGTTGATCCCCTGAGCTCGATGATGTCCTTTCCCGACCTGCGATCCTTCATCGAGCGCCTTCGTGAGGAACGGGATCTCGCGGTCATCAATGTCGAAGTCGATCCACAACTCGAGATCGCGGAGATTCACAGACGGGTGATTGCCGCCGACGGCCCGGCGCTGCTGTTCAATAACGCCCGCGGATCGGAGTTCCCGGTCGTGACCAACCTGTTCGGGACGCGGCGTCGTTCAGAGCTGGCCTTTGGCACGCGGCCGCGCGACATGATCGAGCGTGTCGTCGAGCTGGCACACACCCTGCTGCCGCCCACCTTCGACAAGCTCTGGGGGGCAAGGGACGTGCTCGGCGCGCTTCTGCGAGTCGGAACGCGGACGCGCATGTCGGGGCCGATCCTGGACGTCGTGACCGATGACGTCGATCTCGGTCGTCTCCCCATCCTGAAGACGTGGTCGGGGGATGGCGGTCCGTTCATCACCCTCCCTCTGGTGTACACCGAGCACCCCGAGACGGGCGTCCCGAACCTCGGGATCTACCGCCTTCAGGTGTATGACCGCTCGACGACGGGGATGCACTGGCAGATCGGGAAGGGAGGCGGGTTTCACTACGCGGTGGCGGAGGCGGACGAGACGCCGCTCCCCGTGACCGTCTTTCTCGGAGGTCCGCCGGCGATGATCCTCGCCGCGATCGCCCCGCTGCCGGAGAACGTTCCCGAGCTTCTGCTCGCGTCGTTGATCGCGGGGGAACGGTTGGGAATGTGCGACGGACCGGGACCCCACCGCTTGGTGGGAAGAGCCGAGTTCGCGTTGATCGGGAAGGTGCCCCCGCGAGAGCGCAGGATCGAAGGGCCATTCGGGGACCACTACGGTTACTACTCGCTCGAGCACGACTATCCCGTTTTCGAGGTCGAGAGGGTTGCGCATCGCGCCGATGCGATCTACCCGGCCACGGTGGTCGGCAAGCCGCGCCAGGAAGACTTTTTCATCGGTGATCTCCTGCAGGAGCTGCTCTCGCCATTGTTCCCGCTGGTGATGCCCGGTGTCGAGGACGTCTGGGCGTATGGCGAGACCGGTTATCACTCGCTCGCCGCCGCAGTCGTCAAGCAACGTTACAAGCGTGAGGCGATGGCGTCGGCGTTCCGCATCCTGGGTGAGGGCCAGCTGTCGCTGACCAAGTTCCTGCTCGTCACGGACCGCCGGGTCGATCTTCGCGACTTCAAAGCGACTCTCTCCCATTTGCTGGAACGCTCGCGCCCCGAGACCGATCTCTATGTCTTCTCCAACCTGTCGATGGACACGCTCGACTACACCGGTCCGAAGGTCAACGAGGGCTCGAAGGGAGTGTGGCTCGGTCTCGGGGACCCGGTGCGCGAGCTGCCACGCGAGTTTCGCACGGACGAGCCACCGGCCGGGATCACTGGCGCGTGGATTTTTTGTCCCGGTTGTCTCGTGGTCGGGGGTCCGTCAACAACGGACGATCCGGACGCGGCGGCGCGGTTTGCGCGGTCGCCCGCCTTTCGCGAGTGGCCGCTCGTGGTTCTGACCGACGAGCCCAAGCGCGCGGCCGCCAGCACCGCCAACTTCCTCTGGACCACGTTCACGCGTTTCGAGCCAGCCGCCGACATCCACGCCGCCGAGACGACGGTGGTTCGCAACCACGTCGCCTACACCGGACCGGTGCTGATCGATGCGCGGCTCAAACCCGGTTTCCCGGACGAGCTGTTCTGTGACGAGGAGACAGCCGAGCGAGTCACGCGACGGTGGAGCGAGTACTTCCCCGAAGGGATGGAGATGGGCGACTCCGACATCGCCCACCTCACCTAGGGGGACGTCCCCTTAGTAGGCGAACTCGCGGACAAAGAGCTCCTGCTTCAGCAATACGAAGCGCGGGCTGAGCGGCGGGAGCCGGGGAATCGAGGTTCCGGTGATCGCGGTGACGAGGATCGCGGGAAGGTCATCCGGTAGTCTCTCACCCGCCTGTCGGATGTCGATCCCGAGAAAGTCGAGCGCAGCTCGGAGCGAACTCGCCGACGATCTCGCCGGCCGAGGAGGGCCGGACGCGATAGGTGCTCGTCGTCGCGATGGCCTTGCCGCGCGCCTGCCGGAACGCGAATTCCACGATCTCCGCCCCGGTATCGAGCGGCGCAGCCATCGGGGTCAGGTAGATCGCCCCGATGGCGAGGAGAATGGCCGCGATGGCCAGAACCGCCATCGTTTCGACCAGGGTGACACCCGCGTGTGAACGCACCGTCGCCCCCTTCCGATCGCACGAGCCAGTATTCGGCCCGAGCCTGCGCCTCCGTATTGCAGCAACATTTGCGCCACGGGAGGTCATCCGGCGGGGGCGGGCCGCAGAATGCCCACGAGTTGCCTTTGACGGAATGACCGCGCCGTTATCCGAGCTACAATACGGACAATCCAGCGTGTCGAATAAGACGACGGTTGTCGTGTAGAACGACCTGAAGGATTCGACCGGAGGTCATCATGGAATTCCTCTTTCAGATATTTGGTGGCGGGACTGCGCTTCTTGTCGTTGCTATCGTTTTCTATCTCTTCATCCGGATGCGCTACAAGAAGGCCGGCCCCGACGAGGCCTTGATCGTTTACGGCCGGCGAAAGCTATTCGGCAAGAAGGTTCGGGACGACAAGGGCCAGGTCGAGAGCTATCGCATCGTGCGGGGCGGCGGTACGTTCGTTTGGCCCGCCTGGGAGCAGCACGAGTCCCTGTCCCTGAAGATGATGACGCTCGACATCGACCTCAAGCACGTCTATACGGTGCAGGGCATCCCGATCAACGTCAAGGCGATCGCACAGGTCAAGGTCGGCAGCGACATCGATCACATCTCCAAGGCAGCCGAGGGCTTTCTCGGGATGCAGACCGAGCAGATCCGCGGGACGATCAAGGAGACCGTCGCGGGTCACCTCCGCGGGATCATCGGCACGCTCACCGTCGAGGAGCTCTACCGCGACCAGAAGCGGTTCCAGGACAGCGTCCGGGCCGAGGCCCACATCGACCTCGAGGAGATGGGCTTCGAGTTCAAGTCGTTCACCTTCCAGGAAATCCAGGACGACGAGGGTTATCTCAACGCCCTCGGACAGCCCAAGATCCAGGAAGCCCTGAAGAACGCCCGCATCGCGACCGCCAACGCCGACCGCGATGCCAAGATCGAGGAAGAGGGCGCGCGTCAACAGAAGGAGCAGAAGCGGTTCGGCGTGGACACCGAGATCGCCGACTCCGAGAAGGAGCTCTCGCTCAAGAAGGCCGCGATCCGGAAGGAAGTCGACGTTGCCGACGCGAGGGCCAAAAAGGCCGGCGAGATGGAGCTCAAGATGCAGAACATCGCGATCGCGGACAAGGAGGTCGAGCGTCAGAAGCTCGAGCTCAACGCCACGATTCGCGAGAGCGCGGATGCGAAGAAGTACGAGGCCGAGCGCCTCGCCGATGCCGAGCAGTATCGCATCGAGCGCGAAGCGGCGGCCGAGAGAAAGCGTCGCGAGGAAGCCGCGCTCGCCCTCAAGGCCGAGGGCCAGGCACAAGCCGACGCCGAGTCGGTCCAGAGGAGAGACATCGGTCTCGCGGAGGCCGAGGCGATTCGCGCGAAGGGCGAGGCCGAGGCCGAAGCGCGTCGCCTCCTGGCGGAAGCGCTCAAGCTCTACAACGAGGCGGGTCTCTCGATCGAAGCGCTCAAGGTGCTTCCCGAGATCGCGGCCGCGGTTTCCGAGCCGCTGTCGCGTGCAGGCAGCACGACCATCATCAGCAACGGCGGCAAGCCCGGTGGCGGCACCGGCGCCTCCAAGCTGACCGAGGACGTGATTCAGGTGCTCAGCCAGGTGACGCCGATCATGGATCAGCTCGCCGGGGTCGATCTGAAGACCTTTCTTCAGGACATCTCGAAACTTCCTGGCGCCGCGGGCAAGAGCCTGACGAGCGGCGAGGACGAGGACACCGGGACCTCGTCGTAGGTCGCGACCATGACGGACCCAGCCATCCTCCGGAACCTCATCGCCGAGCTCAAAAGCATCCGCTCGCCGGTCGAGCGGTTGCGTCTTCTTGCCCGGGCCTGGAGCACCGTCCGCGAACTCTCGCCCGAGGAGCGCCGCGAGATCGCGACCCGCGTCGGCATGAAGGAGGTCTCGGCCCTCATGGAGAGGCTGGGTCTCAAGCAGGACCTCGTCTCGGACGCGGTCATCGAGGATGTCCTCGAAACCGTCCGACAGCCGGAGGAAGAACGGACCGACGAAGAGCCGCAGCTGGCGGATGAGATCGAAGAGGCTCCCGTGGTGGGCGGACCGGAACCTGCCGCCGAGACGGTCGAGACCCCGCCGGAAGAAGAGGAGGTCCCGAGCCCGGCGGTCGTCACGCCGCCGGAGCCGGAGCCCGACGTGGGCGACCTCGAGATTCCTCCGGTGACCGCCACGATCGATGAACCGCCGCCGGTCGTCGTCCAGCCAGAGCCCGTTGTCGAGGCAGCCCCGAGCGAGCCCGCCGGCGAGGCCGCGGTCGAGGGGGCCGACCCGTTACCGCGCGAGCTGCTCGAAACCTCATCTCTGTCCCGCCGGTTCCGGCTGCTGAGAGACCGGCTGCGAGACCCCGCGACCGCTGGGAGCCTCCCGTTCGAGGCCGTCGTCGAGTGCTTTCCCGATGGATGGGCGAGGCGCCGGGCGGTTTCGATCCTCTTCGGGGCCGGCCTTCCCGAGTCCATGGAACGGGCGCTCGCCATGATCGACGGCCTGGCGCGGAGAACCGATCGGCGGTGGTGCGCCAGCGCCCTCGCTGAATCTCGCCGGCTTAGCCATGACGAGGCGGCCGCTCTGCTGGCGCTGGTGCCGTCCGCCCCTCTCCGGAGGCGGCTCGAAGTCGATATTGAACTAGTGTCCTAGGACAATAGATCAATTCTGAGTGGGGCCCGCCTCCGATCCCGTGACGGGCTCGAAGCGGCTCCGAACCTGCTCCCACAAAACGGTCGCCAGGACCTTCCGATCGGAGTTCTGGACCGTATTCTCACCAAAAGTGACACGCGCCACGAATCCGGGGTGCCGGAACAGCGCCATCACGTGGCGTGCGAAGGTCATGTCCCCCCACCAGCACACGGCCAGCCGGGCGGGCTCCGTGGCCGGGGGCGTCCGGTACGTCAGGGTCGCCGTGGCCACCGGCAGCTCGGACGAGGCCGCCGGCTCGAGCAGTGCCGGCTTGAACCGGATGACGGTCGCGCCCTCGGTGCTCGTTCCCTCGGGGAAGAGGACGATCCCCTTCCCCAACCTCATGGTTTCCTTCATCAGACCGCTGACCCTCGGGATGTCGCGCTTGCTGTTGCGATCCACGAAGATCGTCCCGACGGCCTTGCAGAGCGGTCCGAAGACGGGCCAACCGGCGATCTCGGCCTTGGCCACGAACACACAGTCGAGCTGAGACGCGAGCACCGCGATGTCGACGTAGCTCAGGTGGTTGGAGACCATGAAGAACGGGGCCTCGGGGCGCGGACCCGCGACTTCGACCCTCGCTCCCATCAGGCGTAGGACGACGCGCGACCACGTCCGGAAGATCCACCCGGACCACCGGGTCCACGGAAGACGCAGTAGCCTGGCGACGGGGACGGTGACGACGTGCAGCACGAAGGCGAACGCCGTCACGATCGTGAATCCGATCGTACGCAGGAAACCCCGAATCTTGCCGAGTGCCGCCGCCATCGTGCTCGCACCTGCCATCTCGTCGAGCCATGAAGATAGCACCCCGGCGGCTCCGCTCCCCTTCGGGTATCATCGAGGGCCGCATTCCCGATCGAGCGTAAAGGAGACCTCCCATGTCGTCAGAGTTCGACGACCGCCATGTGGTCGTCACCGGAGGAACGGGCGCGCTCGGCACCGCCGTCATCGACATGTTGCTGCGCGCCGGGGCCACCTGTCACGTCCCGGTGCGTTCGGAAAAGTCGGCGAAGCGTCTCACCGAGAACGAGCGGGTGGTCACGGCGATGCTGGCCGACCTGACCGATGAGACGGCGGTGAGGGGGTTCTACGAGGGGCTTCCATCGCTCTGGGCGTCCGTCCATGCCGCTGGAGGGTTCGCAATGACTCCGATTGAGGAAACGTCCCGTGATGATCTGCGCGATCAGATGTTGATGAACTTCGTTTCCTCGTTTCTTTGTTCGCGGGAAGCGGTACGCAAGATGCGCGCGTCGGGACGGGGCGGAC
>JBFJTV010000079.1:0-9414 GCA_041625075.1 Candidatus Polarisedimenticolaceae bacterium
GACCGTCGCGCGGATGGGCAGCTCGGCCCGTCGTCGGTGATCGGTGGGTTGTTCTGCGAGGGCATCGGGGACGCGATTCACATCGAGACGGTCGGCGCCACCGAATCGAGGAGCCTCGCGTTCGGCATCCTGCAGGCCGCACGCGTGCGGATCACGAAGACGGAGTTTATCTCGTGTCCTTCGTGTGGACGGACCCTGTTCGATCTCGAGGAGACAACGGCGCGGATCAAGGAACGCACCGCCCATCTCAAGGGTGTCAAGATCGCGGTCATGGGCTGTATCGTCAACGGACCCGGCGAGATGGCCGATGCCGACTTCGGATACGTGGGCTGGGGTGAGGCAAAGATCGCGTTGTTCGTCGGGAAGGACATGGTCGCCAAGGACATCCCGACCGATGAGGCCGATAACCGTCTGGTCGAGCTGATCAAGAAGCACGGTCGCTGGGTCGATCCGCCCGTCTAGGGCCCCTCGACCTCGACCCACTCGCGCAGCTGCCACGAGCATTGCCCCGCCTCGACGAGTGGGCTGGCGTGGACGATAGCCCCGGCCTCGTGGAGATCCTCCGCCTCGAAGATCTCGAGAAACCCCTCGTCGTGGGAGAACGCCCCCGCGTGGCGGAGCTTCCCGCGCTCCCGCAGCTCGCGAAGATGCTCGCGGTGCTTTTTTACGGCCACGGCCGCCTCCTCGGGCGGAACCGTAATCCACAGGATGCGTGCGTAGAGCGGCATCAGATCTCGACCGGAGGAGGACTCCAGTTGCGAAGCCGCAGTTCCTTGAGTCCTTGAAACAACCCGCAATCAACGAGGACGCGGAAACCATCGTGCTCGAGCAGAAACTTCGAACCGGTGACGCATCGCGTCGCGCCGAGGAAAGTGAGTTTCGCCATGAACAGCCGATCCTAACACGGTATTGAACCTCGTCCGGGCTTTGATAGGATGGCGAGGTGGTGCCTTCGTGACACCCCGCTTCGGAGCCGACTCATAGGAGAGATCGATCGATGCGCGTTCAAATTGAATACTGCGCGGAGTGAAACTACAAGCCGCGCGCCGCCAGTTTGGCGGACGAGCTATCGCAAGCCCTCGGCGCCGAGACCGAGTTGGTGGCCTCGGGTGGTGGAGTCTTCGAAGTGACCGTCGACGACAACCTGATGTTTTCCAAGAAGAAGCTCGGGCGTTTCCCGGAACCCGGGGAGATCGTCGGATTGATCCAATCGCGTTGACCGCCCGCTCATGAGTCTTTTCGATCGCGTCGTCAGCCTGACCCTGCCCCTGGTTCCCAAACCGCTGGTCCGCCGGTTCTCCCGGCGTTACATCGCCGGCACCAGCGTCGAAGACGCCCTCCGGGTGGTGAAGAGCCTCACCCATGACGGGATGATGACCACCGTCGATATCCTCGGCGAATTCGTCCACAACGCCGACGAGGCCCACGCTAACACGGGCGCGTACGAGAATCTGATCCACAGGATCACTGCCGAGCGGATCCCCGACGCCAATGTCTCGGTCAAGCTGACCGCCCTCGGGCTCCTGCTCGATCGGGAGCTTTGTCTCGACAATATGAGAACGCTGCTGCGGGTCGTCGATCGAGAAGACAACTTCCTCCGGATCGACATGGAGGACTCGAGCTGCACCGAGGCCACACTCGATCTCTACGACACCTTGAGAAACGAGTTCCCACGACGCGTGGGGACGGTCCTGCAGTCCTACATGCGCCGCACGCTCGAGGACGTCGAGCGCCTGACGACCGGTCCCACCAACATCCGGCTGTGCAAGGGGATCTACGTCGAGCCGCGGGAGATCGCCTATCGCGAGCGCGAGATCGTCCGGAGGAACTTCACGATCGCTCTGGAACGTCTGTTCGAGCGCGGGGCGTACGTCGGGATCGCGACGCACGACGAGATCCTGGTGTGCGAGGCTCTCGGGCTGATCCGCCGGTTCAAGCTGCAGCGCGAGCAATACGAGTTCCAGATGCTTCTCGGCGTCGACGAACAGCTACGCCGGATCTTGCTCGATACGGGTCATCGCCTGCGTGTTTACGTCCCGTTCGGCGAGCACTGGTACTCGTACTCGGTGCGCCGTCTTCGGGAGAACCCGAAGATCGCCGGCTACGCGTTCAAGGCCCTCTTCAAACGAAACTAGCGGGAGACGCCGATGCCGTGGTCGTAGACCAGGTGCCCGCCGATCAACGACCCCGCTACGACCAGGGCGACACCGATCAGCAGCAGGATCGCGTACGCCGTTCGCATCCGCCCGGTGAGATTCCCCCGGACCCAGGCCTTCGCGAATGCGCCCAGCAGGAAGACGGCGAGGATCGCGAACCCGACGCGCTCGTGAAGCTCGAGGTCCCACTCCCCCGACCGCAGGCTCACCGTGTTTTCCGCCAGAAGCCCCGACGCCACGGTCGGGACAAGAAAGACGGTTCCGATGAGAACGAGAACCGCTCCGAACCTCTCGGCGCGCTCGCGACCTCTCAGGATCCCGAACGCCTCGCACAACCCGCCGACGACGAGAAACGCGACCGTGAAGTGCACGAGCGGCGGATGGATGAGATGGAGCGACATCAGGGATTGAGTCTAGCGAATTCCTCGAGAAGCGCGCGGGACTTGTCGTCGAGATCCTTGGGTGGGTGGATCTGGATGACCGCGAACAGATCCCCCGCCGACCTTGATCCCGCTCCCGGGATGCCCTTGCCCTTGAGCCGCAGCTTCTGACCGCTGCGCGTCCCCGCGGGAACCGAGATTCTGGTCTTGCCGTCGAGCGTCGGAACCTCGACGTTGCCACCGAGCGTGGCCATCGTGATGCCGACCGGAACGTCGACCAGAAGATCGCGACCGTCGCGACGGAACAGCGGGTGGGGCTCGACCTCGACGATCAGGTAGGCGTCCCCCGGAGGTCCGCCAGCCGTGCCGGCGTGGCCCTTACCAGGCACGCGCACCTTGTCGTCGCTCTCGACCCCGGTCGGGATGCGGACCTTGACTCGCTCCTGCACGCCGGCCGTGCCGGAACCGCCGCAGCTTCCACACCTGGGCCCTGGGAGCCTCCCCGCGCCCTGGCAGGTCGGGCAGGGCATCGCGACCTGCAGACCGAGCCGGCGTTGGGTCCGCCGACCGGTTCCCCCGCAATCGGAACAGGTACTCTCGCTCGACCCCGGCGTGATCCCCGAGCCGCCGCAATCGGAGCACTCGGTCTGCCGCGGGAGGTTCAGATCCAGAGTCGTGCCGCGCGCCGCCTGGAGGAACGGGATCCGCACTTGAAGCCAGAGGTCCTGACCCCGTCGGGGACGCTGCCCGCCGGGTCCGGAGGTCCGGCCCCCACCGAAGATGCCGAACAGGTCCGAGAGATTGCCAAAATCGAAGTCGCGGATGTCGAACCCGGCCCCGCCGAAGGGGTCGAAGTCGGGGCCGAAGGCCGCGTGACCGCCGCGGTCGTACTTCTCGCGCTTTTCCTTGTTGGAAAGCACCGAGAATGCCTCCGCGATCTGCTTGAAGGTTTCCTCGGCGTTGTCGTCGCCGGGGTTGACGTCCGGGTGGTACTTGCGCGCGAGGCGGCGGTAGGCCGCCTTGATCTCCTTGTCGTCGGCGTCCCTCGAAACACCTAGAATCTCGTAGTAGTCCTTCTTCGTCGATTTCAATCGATTCGACCTCCGGCGGGAGTGTCCGCGGTGGCGCCTTTCGGCCTGCGATTGCTTGTTAGGACCTGAGTGCGTCTCTGTCAAGGTCTCCCACCGGGTCTCGGGCCGCGGCGGTTAGGCGGCTTCCGGGGATCCGCGATAGAATCCCCAGGTGACCCGCAAACTCCGCCTTTCAGCGCTCCTCGTGCTCATGCAGGCCCTGATCGTCCTGCGTGTGGCCGCCCAGCACGAGCCGGTGTCCCCGCCGCCGCCTCCACCCCCGCCGGAGGCGATCAAGGACATCGAAGAGCAGGAAAAGCGTGAGCAGGGCGAGGACCCGGAAGAGGACCGACAGGAGCCGGAGCCCGAGGAGCCGTTCATCCCCGACAGCGACGGCGAGTGGGGCCTGACGCCCGAGTTCCTCGAGATGCTCGCCAGGAAGGCCAGCGCCTACCGCGACTACGCGCTCAGCTTCACCTGCACCGAAACCGTCCGGACCGCCGACTACGACCAGGGCGAGGCCACCGGGGAGAAGATCCGGCAGTACGCCTATCTGCTCGAACTGGATGACGCCGCGGAGACGCTGAGCGAGTTCCGCCAGCGCGTCAAAGAGAACGGGAAGATCTCGAAGAGCCCCACCAAGGACGAGGAGATCTTCCCGCCGGCCTACGGCTGGGTCTTTCTGTTCAGCAAGTTCAACCAGCCCTATTTCGATTACCGCGATTTGGGGAACCGCTTCGACGGCTTCGACTGGGTCAAGGAGATCCAGTTCAAGGGACAGGTACCGTTCTCCGACGGCAAGGACATCCGGCAGTGGGAGGGCGTCGTCGTGGTGGATGCCACGTCGTTCATCCCGATCGAGATCCGGACCGAGCCGAGCAACCAGAAAGAGCGGATCGCCCAGATGTACAAGCAGTGGGCCAACTCGTTCGGCATCCTGGGGATGAAGATGGCGGCGCGACCGTTCGGCTACCGCGGCCGGATCCAGTTTCGCGAGCGGCGTCTTGCCAAACGGTCCTCCGACGTCGAGCTGTCGTTCCCCACCGAGCTGCGCTACGACACCTTCCGCATGGTGAGCGCGAAGCACATCATCCGCGTGGAGGCCTCGATCCGGCAGTACGAGGAATACCGGTTCTACGACACGCGGACGTCGGAGAAGATCGGAAAGAACTGACCCCCGTCGGGCCTGTCGGCGCCACCGGCCGGGCGCACGACCGAATGGCGGCATCGATGCAATACCGATGACGCGAAACCGGGAACAAACCGACCCCGTCGGTGTCCATTCCAGTGAGGCTTCCGATCCCGAGCGCGATTCGGCGGAGCTCGTCGAACGGATCCGCCGCGGCGACGCCGACGCGTTCGAGCAGATGGCGCGGGAGGTCGGGCCGAGACTCTACCGCCTCGCGCTCCATCTGAGTGGAAACCGGGACGAGGCCGAGGACCTCGTCCAGGAGACGCTGGTCCGGGCCTTGCCGGCGCTCAGGCGCTTCGAGGGTCGTGCGAAGCTGTCGACCTATCTCGTCCGGGCGCTGGGCAATCTGTGGAAGAACCGGCTGCGGTCCCGCTCGCGTTCGAAGATCGTCGAGTGGTTCCGGGTCGGCGGTGACAAGGACGATGACGACACCCGAGACGATCTCGATCCGCCCGACCAAGCACCGTCGGCGCAGGAGATTCTCGAGACCGAGGATCGCGCTGCGGACGTCCGTCGCGCGCTTTCTGGACTTCGTCCGGACCGGCGGATCACCCTGCTCCTCCGCGAGGTGGAGGAACTGTCGTATGAAGAGATCGCGGCGACCACGGGTGTTCCCGTGGGCACCGTGCGATCGCGGCTCGCGAGAGCGCGCGAAGACATGAGGCGTCTTCTGGGAGGAGACGCGACGTGAGCGAAAAAAACCTCGACGACGTCCTCCAGGACTACCTGGATGAAAGGCTGAGCGACCGCGAGCGTGCGGCGTTCGAGAAGCGTCTTGCAAGCGACCCGCAGCTCGCGAAGCGGGCCGCGGAGTACCGCGCGATCGGTGGTGTGCTTCGCGATACCCCCGCCGAGGTGCCTCTGGGGTTCTACGCGCGGGCGCGGGAGCGTTTCCAGAAAGCGCACCCGCAGCGACGGGGCTGGCACCGCCTGATGACCTGGGAGGCCGCGGGACTCGCCACGGCAGGTCTGTTGCTCGCCGCCGTGCTGCTCCCCGACCTCATGGTGCGCGAGCAACGGGACCTCGGCGTCCCCATGGAGAAGGCCCGGCCGGCGGCCGCTCCCGAAAAAGAAGCGAGCGGCAAGAGCGACGTCGCGCTCGAGGAACCCGTACCGCTCGCGCAGGAACCCGTCGGGCAAGAGAAGGCGAAAGACGAGCAGCGCGGGGCGCGCGCCGAGGAGGGCGCGGAGGACCTCGCCACGGCGGGCGCGGACGCGGACGAGCCCGCCGACGCGTTTGCGCCCGTGCCACAGGAGATCGAGTCGCGGTTCAGGAACGAAGCCCCCGAGAGCTCGGCGATGATCGACGAGACGGTTCCCTCCGACGACCGAGCGGCGGCGGCAGGCCGGGTCGAAGCCGAGCGCGACGACGTCGCCGGCGAGCAGCGAGCGAACCGCGAGCTCGAGCAGGCGGAGGCGAAGCAGGTCGAATCGGAAAGCGAGGGAGCCGCTCGACTAAGCAAGGCTCAGGGTTTCGCCGATTCGGAGAAGCGAGAGCAACCGTCGACGCCTTCGGGATCGGTCCGTCTCGGTTGGGCGACACTCGGACCGGGAACCCTCGCCGTCATCGAAGATGCGAAGACCTGGAACGACCTGCCCATCGACATTCGTCGGGGGCTCGGCGACCCCGATTTCTCCGAGGTCCGCATCGCGTTGATCGGCCCGCGTCCGCGGCCCTCCGATTGCGCCGCGGTGCGTGTTCGAGAAGAGGCGGACCGCGTCGTGATCGAGCTATGGCCGGGGGATGAGCCCCGGCCCGACGAAAGTTGCGCGGTCACGCTACCGGCCGGGCCGCTTCCGGTGACGATCGAGGACCACCCCCGGGACGACGGATGAGCGACGACGATCGGCCGCAGGACGACGACGAGTTCCCCGACGAGGTCGTCGTCCCGATCGAACAGGCAATCGACCTCCACCCCTTTCGCCCGAAGGAGATCAAGTCGGTGGTCGAGTCCTATCTCGAGGCCGCCGTCGAGGCCGGTTTCGTGGAAGTACGGCTGATCCACGGCCGCGGGATCGGCGTCCAGAGGGAGATCATCCGGAAGCTGCTCTCCGCGCACCCCGATGTCGTCGACTACCGCGATGCCCCACCCCAGCGGGGGGGCTGGGGCGCCACCATCGTCACCCTGCGACGGTCCGATGTTTTAGAATGAGTGCAGGAGGATCGAGGCGATGTCGGATCGAGTCGAGACAACCTGCCCCTGTTGCGACACCAAGCTGGTCGTGGACGCCGCGACCGGCGAGGTCCTCGCGGAAGAGCGACCCAAGAAACCGGCCAAGTCCTTCGAGGACGCCTTTGGCGAGGTCCGGACCGGCTCCAAGCGCCGCGAGGATGCCTTCGCCAAGGCCTTCGATCGCACGCGCAACCAGGAAGAGATCCTCGAAAAGAAATTCGAGGAGGCGAAGAAAAAGACCGGGGACGACGCCAGCCGGCCGCACAACCCGATGGACCTCGATTGACAGGGCACCACGGAACCCTGAGAATGAGCGCCTGCCGCTCGGCGGGGCCTGTTCGGGGGGTACGCCACGCCTCCTTCATCACATGAGGAGATACCGGTCATGAAGACCTGTCGCCGTGCAACCGTGGTGCTCGTCTGTCTACTCTCTGCCGTTTTGCCCATGAGCGCCCAGGATGCAGACTCGTCGTCGGACATCCAGCCATCGCAGCCGACATCGTCGTCGAGCGCGAGCCCGACCTACGGGGGCGATCGTCTGTACCTGCAGTTCATCAGGGACGCCGCCATCATTCCCCACCAGTGGTGGGAGGGACGCGTCCTGTTCACCAACGCCGACAGCATCGACGCTACGGTTGCGGACTTCATCGTGGCGTTGCAGCCTATCAAGAAGGTCGAGGTCGGTGGGCGGATCGGGTTCGGGACGACCAACACGAGGGAGGGTCTGCCGGACGGTTCCGGCGCCACGGATCTCCAGGTCTGGGGGAAGTGGGCCGGTGTCATGGGCGAGAGCCAGAAGACCGAGTTCGCCCTCGGCGGCGAGCTCGGGGTTCCGGCCGGGGACGACACCGCCGGGCTCGGTACCGACTCGTGGAACCTCGCCGTCTTCGCGGCGTTCCGCCACCCGCTCAAGTTTGCGGTTCTCGCATGGAACGCCGGTTTCCGGCTCAACGACGACGGTATGATCCTGGGCTTTCCGCTCACCGGCGAGACCTCCGGGTTTCTCGGGGGCGCGATCCTGTGGCCGATCTCCGATCAGTTCACCTTCGTCGGCGAGGTCGACTACGAATCCTCGCGTTTCGAGGGCGGTGACGGCGACCTGCGTGTCCTCGGGGGTGTGAACTGGCGGCCGTTCAACACGGGCGTGCTGCGTGGCGCGGTGTCGGTTGGGGCAACCGACGGGGCGCCGGACGCCCAACTGTTTCTCGGTTACGCCTACACGTTCTGAGTCACGACTGCAGCCAGCCCGGAAGCTCCTGGATCGACGTCAGACGCGGCACCCCGGGTTCCGGGTAGATTTCGTGACGGTCGAGCAGGACCGGGGTGAGGCCCGCCGCGCGCGCGCCCTCGACATCGACCGCCGGGACGTCTCCGACGTAGATCGTCGTGGCGCTGTCGGCTTCCAGACGCTCGAGCGCGATCCGGAAGATCTCGGGGTCCGGCTTCTCGACACCGACGACGTGGGAGTCGATCACGACCTCGAACAGCCCCTCGAACCCGGCGGCGTCGAGGTCGCGCGCGGCGTTCCCCTCGGCGTTGCTGACGACACCCAGACGGTAGCCATCGCCGCCGAGCTTGCGGACGGTCTCCACCGCCCCGTCGATCTTCACCGTCCACAACCCGAAGCGCTGGTGCGCCTCCCAAAGGGTGTCGATGACGGTCTCGTGGCGCTCTCCCGGAAGCCCGGCCTGCGCCAGGAGGATGTGGAAGTAGTCCCGCCAGGCGTCGCGCGTCCGACCACCCGCCTGGACCCGGCGGTGGATCTCCGCGCGTGCCCGCGCCTCGGCCCTTGCGATCCGGGGCTCTTCGATTGCCAGACACTGCGCCTCGAGCAGGCGACGGATAAAGGCGAAGTCGAGATCGAGAAGCACGCCTCCGGCGTCGAGGAGAATGGTCTCCACGCGCTGCGGCCGGCCGGGCTGCGGCGACGGTGAGTCGTCCACGTCGCTACTCGAGATTCGTGCCGCAGTGCGGGCAGAAGGTTTCGTCGGAATGAACTGGCTTGCCACATTCGGCGCAGGACACGTCCGGCTCGACTTCATCGTATCCGAGGATCTGCATGACCAGGCGTCGCTCGGCGCGGGGAATCCGAAGCCAGTACTCCTCGCGGTCGGGCGTCGGAAGCTCTTCGCCCGGCTCGAGCCGGATCGCGATCTCGGACGGGATGCCGTGGCCCCACAGTCTCATGCGCGCGTCGCGCGCATCTTCCAGCGTCACGAACCCACAGTAGTCGGCCATCGGGACTCGCAACCGCTCGGTAGGACGAATCGTCGCCGCGTCGTTCCGGCGGGCCGCCTGCGTGAGATCGTCGACGAGATCGACGTCGCACGTCGCGCAGCGCGTGAACCCCGCGCGATACTCGTCCCGACATTTTGGACAGAACACGACCCACCCCGATTCGCGCAGGCTACGTTAACACACTGGGGACATGCCTTTGTTGCC
>JBFJTV010000080.1:0-9364 GCA_041625075.1 Candidatus Polarisedimenticolaceae bacterium
CGTGGTCTTGCCGGCTCCGTCCACCCCGGCAAAGAGGACGGTATGCCCGCCGTCGTCGATTCCGGCCGCCATTACCTGCAACTCTCGACCGTTTGGGCTTGTCATCGCTCCTCCTTTTCGCTTCATATTCACAAGTTTCCTGGAACATAGGTTCGGTGACAAAAAACGTCAAGTCGTTTCACGATGTTGTCATATGCAAGTCAAGCTGTTGACATGAAGCCAGTTGTCCGGCACCAGCGGCAGTCTGAGCCCTTTTGGGCAGGGCACTTGAAAAGATGTTCCCGAAAGTTAAGTTCTTCCTGGCAGGAACACCGCGGCCTCGGGGATCGCCATGCGGGTTCCGGGAGCAGGGGAGCCGGAGGGGAAGCCGTTTCGGATCGACCACTCCGGTTTGCCCCCCGTCGTCCGGAGGGCGATACCACCGATGTCACGACCCGCATCGCCAAACACCGACCGGCGTCGGAACCTGTTCATGCTTCGCGGCATGTTGCTGGTCGCCGTCGGTGCGATGCTGTTCGATGCGGGACCTCGCCAGGCCGGGCCGCTCGCCATCGTGCTGCTCCTCGTCTTCGCCCTGTCGAATGTCGGTCTCCTGCTCGTTCCCCGTCGTGTCGTCGGGAGGTTCCAGTTCGACCTGGTCGTCGGGTTGATCGACGTCGGTCTCGTCACCCTCGGGATCTACCTTGCCGGCGCGTCGGCCGGAGCGCTCCCTATCTCCTGCTTCCTGATGGTGCTGGTGACCGCGCTGGGGAGCTATCGCTTCCATATGGTCGCGGGTGCCGCGGCCGTCGGTGCCCTCCACGCCTGGCTTGTGCTCGACGCGGGCGCCGGAGGCTATTCGGGAAGAAACCTCGCGCTGCAGATCATGTTTCTGTGCGCCGTCGGTCTGTACTACGGCTACCTCGCGGACTGGCTTCACCGTTATCGCCGCAAGGAAGAGGTCGGACGACTCGAACGCGACGAGCTTCTCGCGCTGCTCGACATCCTGGACACGGTGACGTCGACGCTCGACTCGCAGAGCATCACGCGAGCGATCGTGACGCGGCTCGCGGAGGTCGTGCCCGCGGTGCGGTGCTCGATCCTCGTCGTCGATCGCGGGGGCAGTCGATGCAGGGTCATGGCATCCCACGACGACCCCGAGCTCGAGCTTCTCGAGATCGATCTCGAGAAGTACCCCGAGATCCAGACGGCGATCGAGACGCGCAGCGCCGTCATCGTCAGGGATGTCGCCACCGATCCGATGATGGCCAAGGTCCGCGGTCTGCTCGAGCATCTCAATTTTCATTCGATCCTGGTGGTGCCGCTGACCTTCGGCGACGACGTTCTGGGCTCGCTGTGCCTCAAAGCCGCGCGAGCCAACTTCGATTTCAGTCTCGGTGAGGTGAACTTCTGCACGGCGGTCGCGAAGGCCTCCGCCAATGCCCTGAAAAACGCGCTGCTCCACGACCAGGTGATCGAGAAGTCGAGCGAGAACCGCCGCACGATCGAGAAGCTCTCACGTGTGCTCGACCACTCGCCCGACCTGATTTTGACCACGGACTACGAAGGTCGGATCACGGAGTTCAACCGCGAGGCCGAACGTATCTCCGGGTACGCGCGCGAGAGCGTTCTGGGGAAACCCATCAGCAGACTATTCGTCGAGGAAAAGGCCGCCGACATCATCCGGAGGATCGATGCGCAGGGCCAGATCCACGGTTACGGCTCGCAGCTGACCCGGGCGGACGGCGAAGAGCTGGAGACCGAGCTGAACCTCTCCGTTCTTCGGGACGAGATCGGCGATGTCGTGGGCTCCGTCTGGCTGGGTCGGGACGTCACCGAGCTCAAGTCGACGCAGAGCCAACTGCTTCAGGCCGAGAAGCTTTCCACCATCGGCGAAGTGATCTCGGGCGTGGCCCACGAGCTCAACAACCCGCTCAGCGGCGTTCTCGGCTTTTCGCAGATTCTCATGGCGCGGTGCGAGGACAGTCCGATCATCCGCGAGTTGGAGAAGATCCACGACTCGGCGCATCGCTGTCAGAAGATCGTCAAGAACCTGCTGTCGTTCTCCCGCGCGCACACGCCGGAGCGCAGGCATCTCGGTGTCAACGGGATCCTCGACAAGACTCTCGATCTCAAGAAGTACCATCTTCACGTCAACAACATCGAAGTCGTCCGGAAGTTCCAGCCCGATCTGCCGATGACCATGCTCGACTTCCACCAGATGCAGCAGGTCTTTCTGAACCTCATCAACAACGCCCATCACGCGATGATGTCCAACAGCGCCGGACCCGGCCGGCTCGAGGTGTGCACCTCGGAGACCGCCGGACGCATCCGCGTCGAGATCACCGATACCGGTGAGGGAATGGACGAGGCGACCCAGCACCGCATCTTCGAGCCGTTCTTCACCACCAAGGGCCAGGGCGAGGGCACGGGATTGGGTCTCTCGGTGTCGTACGGCATCGTCCGCGAGCACGGCGGGAAGATCTGGTGTCGGAGCCGGAAGGGCGAGGGGACGACCCTGGTCGTCGAGCTCCCCGTGCTCGAGCCGTCCGAAACGGATAGCGTCGACCGCGGCGAGACCACCGACGTCACCGACTCCACCCGCGCCGGCGGATCGAGCATCCTGGTCGTCGATGACGAGCCCGTGATTCTGGACCTGATGCTCGACGTCCTGCGTCTTTCAGGTCACCGCGTGGACACCGCGAACAACGGCGACGAGGCGTGTCGCAAGGTGCGATCCGGACCGTACGACCTGATCATCACCGACGTTCGCATGCCCGAGATGAACGGGATCGAGCTGTACCGCAATGTCATGGAAGTGCGGCCCGAGCTCCGGGGAAAATTCATCTTCGTGACGGGCGACCTGATCGATCAGGATGTCCTCGACTTCCTGGCGGAGGTCAACGCGCCGACGTTACCCAAGCCCATCGACATCCGCCGCATCACCAAGGCCGTCGACGAGATCCTCGAAACCGCCACCCCCTGACCCCACTGCATGGGGTCAGACCCTGAATCATGAACGGGGGCTCAGCGGACCTCGACAGGAAGGCGAAAATCCTGCCTGCGATAGAGGCAAGTGCCCTTGACGTCCTCACAGACGTAGTACAGCGCGTAGCCCCGGACCTCGACCGGACCTGAGGCGACCCCGGTGTCGCTCTTGAGCTCGACCTCGATCCTGCGGGTCTCACGGCTGACGGTGGCGGAGGGATTCGGCGTGGTGTGGAGCGCGCGATCGACCTCCCAGCCCGGCGGGGGAGAGATCCACACGGCGAGGTCTTCGACCTCGTTGTTCCAGTGTGCCTCGGTCGTGCGGCTCGGCCGAAAGGCCAAATGGAGCCGCACGGCGCCCCCCGGCTGCACGGACCCGGGTACGACGGTCACGTCGACGTCGACCAACCCCCGTTCGTCGCGAGTGATCCGACCGTCCGCGTCGGGCTCGTCGCCGGCGCTCTCGGTGTTGAAGCTTCTCGCGGGCCGCGCGATCTCGGCACCGCCGGGCTCGACCGGCAGCTCGACCGGTTTCTCGCCCCGGGCCTCGATCGCCTCCCGGGCTTCGGCGACCCAGTCGTAGAACGGGTAAGGCTTCATCAGACGCGGCCCGTACTGTTGGATTCTCCGTCGCCAGATGTACTGGTTCGGGTTGGTTTGAAGCGCCGCCGACCACGAGGCGACCGCGCTCTGGAAATCGCCGCCAAGGCCGCGGTCGTCGTAGCGCATCCGGAAGGCAACGCCGAGTCGGAACAGCGCCTCGCCGTCGTCGGGCCGCACCGCGAGCGCTCTCCGGTAGGCATCGATTGCCTCGTCAAGTCGCCCGTTACCGCCCTGGAGTACGAGCGCGTCGGCGTAATCGCGCATCGCATCGGGGGAACCGGGATCTGCAGCGGCCTCGAGCGCGGCGATGTCGGCTGGCGGCATCGGTTGCGCCAAACCACCCCCGGGAGCCTCGAACGTCTTGCCGACAAACGACTCGCCGATCTTCGACGCCGTTCCGACGCCGAGACCGCTCACGCGGACGATGCCGTGCTCGTCGATCGCGACGGTGATCGGAACGACCGCGACACCGAGCAGATTCAGCGAGTCCACGAGGATCGGCCAGTCAATCTCCTTCCACTGCATGAACAGCCGCGCGCGCTCGGGGTGCTGCTCCTGGACGATCCCGACCATCCGGACCTTGCCGGCCTTCTGAAGCTCGCCTGTCGCCTCGTGCCACCCGGGCACGTGAATCCTGCAGCCCGCTCACCACGAGGCGAAGATCTGCAGGATCACCTTCTCGCCGCGAAAGTCGGCGATCGAAACCAGCTTTCCGTCGTCGAGCGACGGCAGGCGGATCTCGGGGAAGGGCTGCCCGACTTCGAACGGCGTCTTCGGCTGGGCCATCGCGCCGGGCGAAGCGAGCGCGACCAGAGCCAGGGTCAAACCGGCGAGAACCCGCATGGGCCTCCTACTTCAGGATCTCGGTGTCGGGGTGGATCATGCTCCAGTTGAACCAGAACGTGTCAAAGCCGTCGAGAGGTTCGACCTCGCCGAAGGCGCCGCTTGCCGCGTCGAAGGTCGCGCCGCTCGCCGTGTGGCGCCATTCGCCGTCGCTTAGCTCGAATCCCGAGCCAGTCGTCACGAAGGCGAGCGTCGAGTAGAAGATCTCGACGTCCGGCGGGCGAAAGAGAAAGACCTCGCGCTCGCCGAGATCGAACACACCGCCGTTCTCGAACCCGGCAAAGGGGACGGCGTATGCCTGACCGTCGATCTGGAAGGCATAGATCGACGCCTTGTCCTTGAGCCGCGTGTCCTTGGCCTTCGCCCCCCGGAAGACGTCGTCCGACTTGAAGTAGTTGTCGTAGGGGTTGTTTTCCTCGTGCTCGACGCCGCCCACCGACAGCACGAGCGTCTCGGGGTGTCTGGCCACCCAGTCCTTCCACTGTGCCTTCGCGCCATAGGGCAGTTCCGCGAGATGCGTGTTCTTGAACTCACCCGACAGCGCCGTCCCGGTCATGATCGACCAGTACGTGTCGGTCTCCTTGTCCTGCATCACGAGCGACGCGTGCCACAGCCCGCCCGAGGCTTCGAAGTTCAACGTCTTCCCGCTGTACTCGCGGCCGTACACGACGGCCGAATTGGCGAGTGGTCACCACACCGCGGCCACGGGGACTCCGGCGATCTCGTCGTTGACGATCTCGTGACGGTTGAGGAGATTGAGGCTGTAGGCCCTGGCCTCGCCGCCGATGACGACGCCGAGGATCCAGGCATCGTCGCTGATCTTCGCCTCGTCCGCCGTGACGAACTCGGGTTTGTCGATCGAAGCGATCCGCCCGCGCGGGATGATCTGCTGGAAGTCCTCCGGAAGGTCGGCGCGCGGGGCGGCGGTGTCGTCCGCGAGCACGCTGACGGTCAGCACCAGGGCCGCCAGTAAGGTAAGGGTGATCGCCGGGCATTTCGGCATCGAGGCCTCCCTTCAGTTGCTAAACTCGCCATGGATCGTCTCGATCCAGGCCTCCTCACTAATGAACCCGCCATCCCAGCGGTCGTATTCCTCGGGAAAGCCCTTGGCCTTGGCGTCTTCAAGGGCGACCCCTTCGGCCACCCACTTCCGGACGATCTCGATCGTCGCGTCCAGCATCCGGTGGTAGGCCTTGAGGTCGTCCACCGTGGACAGCGGGCCGTGACCGGGGATGATCCTGGCGTCGGCGGGGACCTGGCCGAGCACCGTCGCGATGTTCGCGGCGAGACCCACGACGCTTCCGCCGTTTTGCCGATCGACGAACGGGAAACGTCCGGCAAAGAAGGTGTCTCCCATGTGCACGACGTTCGACCCGGTGAAGAACAGCAGGGTGTCGCCGTCGGTGTGTCCGCTGGGGAGGTGCAGCGCTTTGATCTCCTCGCCGTTGAAGTGCACCGAGAGCGACTTGTCGAAGGTGATGACGGGGAGGCCTTCCTCGGCCATCGGTTCCGTGACGCGGCCGAGGATCTTGTTGCTCGAGGACAGCCGTTTGCGAACGTTGGTGTGCGCGATGATCGGCACTTCGAGCCCGAACGCCGGGTTGCCGCCGGTGTGGTCGCCGTGCCAGTGTGTGTTGAACAGGAACTCGAGCTCGCCCTCGCCGAGCTCGCCGAGAGCCGCGCGGATCTTGTCCGCCAGCTCGATGAACTGATCGTCCACCATGAGAATGCCGTCGTCGCCGACCGAAACCCCGATGTTGCCACCGGCTCCGGTGAGCATGTGGACGTTGCCCGCGACATGGGTGCTTCCGATCTCGACCCCCGAGAGGTCACGCTGGGCCAGCACCACACTCGAACCGAGCATCAAACCGATCACAGCCAGACTCAAAACCACACGTTTCATGTTCATCCCCCGTATCATCACCCCTATTCTAGGGGACATGCCTTTGTTGCGTGTACGGTGCCAGACCTCCCTACACAAATGCCCAATCTGGCGCCGACTGGGGGAGGTGTGGCACCAAAGCGGCAACAAAGGCATGTCCCCCGTGGGGGTGGAAATCCAGAGTGTCCCCATTTTTTGGCGGGGGGTCTTAGAATGTGCGGTCCTTGGCTTCGGGGAGGGTCATGATCGAGGTCGCGGGGCTCGTCAAGCAGTACGACACGGTGCTCGCGGTGGACGGGCTCGATCTGCACGTCGAGCGCGGCGAGATCCTCGGTCTGGTTGGCCCCAACGGAGCCGGTAAGACCACGACGCTGCGGTGCCTCACAGGGATCGTCCCACCGACCGCCGGAAGGGTGACCATCGGCGGCTTCGATCTCGCGACGCAACCCGTCGACGCGAAACGCCTCCTCGCCTTCGTCCCCGACGAGCCACGGCTGTTCGACTACCTCACCACCCTGGACCATCTCACCGTCACCGGCAGGCTCTACCAGGTCGCCGACGGACCCGAGCGCGCCGAGGCGCTGCTCGAGGAGCTCGAGCTCACCGACCGCCGCGACGCCTTTCCATCCGAGCTCTCGCGCGGGATGAAGCAGAAACTGATGGTCGCGATGGCGATGCTCCACCGCCCCGAGGCGCTCGTCCTCGACGAGCCCCTGACCGGACTCGACCCCGGCGCGATGCGACGGATGAAGGAACGCATCCGCCGGCTGGCCGGCGAGGGCGTGGCCGTGATCCTGTCGTCGCACATGCTGCACCTCGTGGAGGAGCTGTGCGAGCGCATCGTGATCGTGGCGCACGGCAAGAAGGCCCTCGAGGGAACGCTCGCAGAAATCCGCGCAGGCTCGCCCGAGCTGGGCGGCGACGCCGATCTCGAGGAGATCTTCATCCGTACCACCGAGGAAGGCGAACCGACGTGAACGCCGCGCTGATGCGCCTGACGGTGATGTCGTTCCGCGGCCAGATGCGGCGCTGGCTGCGCATGATGCGGCAACCGAAGTATCTCGTCGGCTTTCTCATCGGCGCAGGCTACCTCCTGTTCGTCTTTTCGAGCGCCACGATCGGCGACGAGGGCAGCCACATGTTCCGTGGCTACCAGGAGCAGCTCATCGGCGACTTCGCGTCGATCATCCAGTTCGGATCGGCACTGATCATCGCGCTCATCGTCTCGGTCACGTGGCTCTTGCCGTGGGGGAAGCTGGGGCTGCGTCTCAAGGAGGCCGAGCTGCATCTGCTGCTGCCCGCGCCGCTCACGCGTCGCGAGATCATCCAGTACGCCGTCTTCAAGGGACAGCGCGGCATCCTCATCGGGACGATCATCGTGTCGCTCTTCGCGGGTACCGGCAGACCCCTCGACCAGCTGCTGATGATCGTCAACCTGTGGCTACTGTTCACCCTGTGGGATCTCAACAACAAGATCCGCTCGATGTTCCTGATCCGGCAGCGTGAGTTGCCGGTCGCGACCGCGCGGCTCCGATGGATGGTGGTGATCGCGCTCATCATCCCGTTCTGGATCGTGATGGGCTTCGTGCTCGTGCCGCTATGGGAACCGATGGCATCGCGTCTGGCCGACGGCGAGGCGATCGTTCTCCCGGAGTTCATCGAGACGGCGAAAGCGACCGCGGACAGTCTCGCCGGCCGGATGCTCCTTCCCATCCGGCTCGTGCTCGCACCGCCCTTCGCCCCGGGGCTCGGCGCATACTTCCTCGCGCTGATCGCACCCGCGGTGTTGCTCGTCGTTCTCCTCGAAGTTTTGCTGCGATCGAAGGCGCGCTTCGAGGAAGAGGCGATGCAGCACGCGCGTCACGAGGCGCGGCGTCGAACCCGCAGCTTCCGCCGCGAGAAGCTGTCGTCATCGTCGCGCCGACGCGTTCCCTTCCGACTCGCGCCGACGGGTGGACCCGTCGCGGCGGTGCTCTGGAAGAACCTTCTTCAGGGCAGTCGGATCCCGGTGCGGTGGTACGCGTTCGCGGGGCTGGTCATCCTTCTGGTCTTTGTCTTCGTTCCGCTGGTGCTGTCGACCGCCATGCTCTCCGGGCTCGGTCTGCTGTTCGGTTTCATCTTCGCGATTGCCTTTCCGTTGCTTTCGGTCCTGAGCATCCGCAACGACATGCGCACCGAGCTCGGTCACATCGATCTCGTCCGGACGTGGCCCGTCAAGGGAACGCGGTTCGTTCTCGCTCAGGTCCTCAGCCCGACCGTGTACGGCGCGGCGGGAGGGATCTTCGGTCTGTTCGTGATGCTCGCCGCTCTCATCGGTGCGCGACTCCGGACCGCCGTGCGCGGATACGAGGAACAGGCCCCGCTGCTTCCGGGTGAGGGCGCGGAGGTCTTCGGCGTTCCGTGGCTGGTCGCGCTTGTCTTCTTCCTGCTGGGCGCCGCGCCGCTCGTGGCGGCGGTTTCGTTTCTCGCGTCGTCGCTGATGAACCAGTTCGCGTTGCTGTTCCCGGCGTGGATCCGCCTGGGCGCCGACGCATCGCGAGGGATCGAGGCCTTCGGCCAGCGTGTCATCTTTTCGTCCGTGGCCTTTATCGCTTTGCTGATCTCTCTGGCGCCCGGTGCAATCCTCGTCACGGTGCTGGCGCTGATCCAGTGGAATCTGCGGCTCGCCTGGGGCGTATGGAATCTGCCGCTGTGGGGTCTGATCGGCGCCGCCCCGGTCTTCGGCGCCGGTCTGCTCGTCGTCCGGATGGCCGCCACGCAGTGGGACACGCTGGACCCCGGCCAGGAGATCCTCGAGGCTTCGCGCTAGGGCCCGCTAACCCGCGAAGCCCCTCGGTTTCGGCTGGTCGTGTCCGAGGATCGGGTGCGGTCGGTAGGGCGCCTCGAGTTTTTCGATGTCGTCGTCGGTCAGCTCGATCTCGACGGCGCGGACGGCATCGTCGATGTGGCCGTCGCGTGTCGCCCCGACGATCGGCGCGACGACACCCGGAACCGAGAGCAGCCACGCCAGCGCGATCACCGCCGGTTTCTCGTCGCGTCCGCCGGAGACCTCGAGCAGCGCGTCGACGA
>JBFJTV010000081.1:0-9316 GCA_041625075.1 Candidatus Polarisedimenticolaceae bacterium
CAACGTCGTGCGCACCCTGAACCAGCGTCGGGCCGTGGTCGAGGAGACCAAGTTCGGACGCGGCAACGTCTCGATCCGTGGCGTTGCCCCCATCGGCGAGATGTTCGGCTATCTCACCGTCCTTCGCTCGCAGACCCAGGGCAGGGGATCGATGTCGCTCGAGCCGCTCGATTACCGCCCCGTTCCGGACAACCTCACCGACCTCCACCACCAACGCCTGTACTAGTCCGTTCAGCGCTTCTACAAGTGTCTGACCCCATTCACCTTGACATCGAAAAAACGCGATCTTAATAACCCGTCGTCCGGGACAGAAATGACGGAAAGTCAAGCATCAGCCCGCTTCATGAGCGGGATGAAAGGCAAGGAGGTTTCGCGATGACATTGGTACGGTGGGATCCTTTCAGAGAGATGAAAAGTCTCGGCCGCGTTTTTTTCGACGCGCCCGCGTCTCGTAGCTCGTGGCTGCCAGCCGTCGACGTCTTCGAGACCGAGGACAACCTGACCATCCGTGCGGAGCTCCCCGGCGTCAAGACCGAGGATATCAAGGTCGAGGTCGAGGACGGCATTCTCACGATCGAGGGTGAGAGAAGCCGCGAGGAGAAGCTGGAGGAGAAGGATGCGTACAGGCTGGAGCGTGTGTATGGACGCTTCACCCGGCGCTTCTCGCTTCCCAAGACCGTCGACGGTTCGAAGGTCGCCGCGACTTACAAGGATGGAATCCTCGAGCTCGTTCTCCCCAAGGCCGAGGAGTCCAAGCCCAGAAAGGTCGAGATCAAAGCTGCCTGACCCTCCTCCGCGCATCGTACTACGGAGGCCAAGCGTTGACTGAGGCAAGAGGCCCGTCGTGACGACGGGCCTCTTGTGTTTGGTGATCATCAGGCACAGGGCCTCAACAGTCTGAAATTGGCCGCTGATACCGAAAGAGCCTATACTCGCAGTGGAGGGTGGAGACGAGCATGGAGCAAATCCTGATCCCGAACGAAATCGGCGTGCTTCCTCTTCGGAACAGCGTGCTCTTCCCGCACGCCATCATGCCCATTTCCGTCGGGCGTCGTAAGACGCTGAACCTGCTGGACGATGTCACACGCGACAACAAGCTGATCGCCGTGGTGTCGCAACGCACGCCCGCCGATGACGATCCGGATCCCGCGGGGATGTACCGCGTCGGAGCCGCGGCCAGAATCCTCAAGGTCGTGCGTCTCAACGGGAACAGCGTCAATCTGATCATCCAGGGCCTCAAACGTGTTCGCGTCGATCGGTTCGTGTCCACGGAGCCGTTCATGAAGGCCGCCGTCACCGCGCTCGACGAGAACGTCGAGGCGGGTGTCGAGCAGGATGCGCTGATCCGGAGCTTGATCAACCAGTTCGAGCGTCTGGTCGAGACGTCGCAGAACATCTCCAAGGATCTCGGAGACATGGTTCTTGCCGCCGGCTCCGAGGACCCGGCGCGCCTCACCGATCTCGCGGCGTCCGTTCTCAACGTCTCGGTCGAGGAGAAGATCGGTCTGCTCGAGCGCAACAACGTTAAAGACCGACTGCAGAAGATCGTCGAGCTCGTCACGCGCGAGGTGGAGCTGCAGGAGATCTCGAGCCGTATTCAGGGTCAGGTCGCCGAGGAGGTCGGGAAGACGCAGAAGCAGTACTACCTCCGGGAGCAGATGAAGGCGATCCAGAAAGAGCTGGGCGAGGAAGACGAGCGCACCGCCGAGCTCGAGGAGCTTCGCAAGAAGATCGAGGCCGCGGGAATGCCCGAGGAAGCCAAGGGTGTCGCCGAGAAGGAGCTCGACCGTCTGTCGAAGATGCCCCCGCAAGCCGCGGAGTACACGGTCTCACGCACCTATCTCGACTGGCTGGTCAACCTCCCGTGGTCGAAGGAGACCGAAGACAAGCTCGACGTCAAGGAAGCCAAGACCATTCTGGACGAGGACCACTACGACCTCGTCAAGGTCAAGGACCGGATCCTTGAATACCTCGCGGTCCGGTCCCTGAAAACCGACCTCAAGGGCCCGATCCTGTGCTTTGCGGGCCCCCCGGGGGTCGGCAAGACCTCGCTGGGCAAGTCGATCGCGCGCGCCATGGGGCGCAAGTTCATCCGCGCGTCGCTGGGCGGTGTTCGCGACGAGGCTGAGATCCGTGGCCACCGCAGAACTTACATCGGCTCGCTGCCCGGTCGCATCATCCAGGGCATCAAGCGCGCGGGCACTCGCAACCCCGTGTTCATCCTGGACGAGATCGACAAGGTCGGGATGGACTTCCGCGGCGATCCTTCCTCGGCGCTCCTCGAGGTTCTCGACCCCGAGCAGAATAACTCGTTTTCGGATCACTATCTCGAGGTGCCGTTCGATCTGAGCAAGGTCTTTTTCATCACGACGGCGAACGTGCTCGACACGATCCCACCGGCGCTTCGCGACCGCATGGAGGTCTTGCAGCTTCCGGGCTACACCGAGGAGGAGAAGGTCGAGATCGCCAAGAGCCATCTCGTCCCACGGCAATGCGAGGAGCACGGCCTGACTGGTGAGAACATCGAGTTCAGCGAAGAGGGCATCCGCAAGATCATCAACGAATACACGCGTGAGGCGGGGGTTCGCAATCTCGACCGCGAGACGGCGAACGTGTGCCGTAAGGTTGCCCGTAAGGTGGTCGAAGGAGAAAAGGACAAGGTCGTCGTGACGGGTGACAAGGTCACCGAGTTGCTGGGACCGATCCGCTTCTTCCGTGAGCTCGCCGAGCGCGCCGACCGTAGCGGCGTGGCGGTGGGTCTCGCCTGGACGCAGACGGGCGGAGACATCCTCTTTGTCGAATCGACCCGGATGGTCGGCAAGGGCAAGGTCACGATCACCGGGCGTCTCGGCGACGTCATGAAGGAATCGGCGCTTGCCGCGATCTCTTGGATCCGGACGAACGCGAAAAGGTTCGGGATCGATCCGAAGATCTTCCAGGAAAGCGACTTCCACGTCCACGTCCCTGCCGGAGCGATCCCGAAGGACGGGCCATCGGCCGGTGTGACTCTCGGCATCTCTCTTGTCTCGCTTCTCACCGGAATCCCGGCGCCGTCGGAGCTCGCCATGACCGGCGAGATCACGCTTCGGGGCAAGGTCCTTCCGGTCGGCGGGATCAAGGAAAAGGTCATCGCGGCAAAGTCCGCGGGGATCACGCGGGTCATCCTACCGGAGAAGAACGAGAAGGATCTCGAGGACGTCTCCGATTCGGTCAAGTCGGCGCTGACCTTCCAGTTCGTGAGCGAGTTCGAGGAGGTGCTCGACAAGGTCTTCGGGAGCAAGCTCACCGAATACGCCGCCGCGGCCAAGATCGACGACGACGGCACGGGTGAGCCCGACCCCGTACCCACGGTGATGAGCCAGGACGACATCACGGTGGATACCGAGACCGAGGGCGGGGCCGCGCGACTCGAGATGTAACGAAACGAACATCGACTGCATCCAAGGGACATCGCAACCGCGATGTCCCTTTTTGTTTCGCGGCGATCCTTGATTCCCGCGCGCGTCGTGCGGTATAGAACTCGTGGCGGGGGTCGAATGAAGGCTGCAGGAGAACGCCCCTGGATCCGCCTGACGGGTCTGGGCAGACGCACGCCGGTGCGGGGGGCGGTGCTCGTCCTGAACGGGGCATCCCGTCAGGAGCTCTCTCGCGCGGTGGCGCTTGCCGGCCTGTTTTCCGACACCTGTCTTCTGGTGGCCGTCGACGGCGGGTACCGCGCGTGTCGTGCCGGCGGCAGGGCCCCGGATCTGTTTGTCGGCGACGCGGACTCGTCGGGGAAACGCCCCGACGACCTCCCCGCGGTGATCTACCCGCGGGACAAGGACCTCAGCGATCTGTCGGCAGCGCTCGCCGAGGTCCGCCGCCGCAAGGTCGATGTCGTGACCGTCGCCGGTCTTCTCGGTGGACGACTCGACCACGAGTGGGCCAACGTCTTCGAGCTCGGGGCCCACGCCAAACGCTTTGCCGGGATCCTCGCTCCCACCCGACGCGGGACGGTTCTGGTGACGGCGCGCGGGTGCCGGGCCGTGACGGTCCCGGGTCGTGTGGTCTCGATCTTCGCGCTCGGCGGCGGCGCCACCGTGAGCCTCGGCGGAACCCGCTGGAAGCTACGCAACGAGCGGATCCGGCCCGGGTCCAGGGGTTTGAGCAACCTCACGGGGAAGTCGCTGAATCTGACCGTGCACGCGGGTGTCGTCGCGGTCGTCTTTCCGTAGCGCGCTCAGAGGACGCCGACGTCCCGCAGAAACGAGCGGGTTTCCTGCATCACACGGACGCGCTGAAGAACGATCGTCGCGTGGCCCGCCTCGAGACGCACCACCCGCGTGGGTCGCAGCGCCCTTTCGAGACGCTCGAGCGACGGCGGCGGATCGACGCGATCGTACATCCCGTAGATATACAGAACGGGATGCTCCCGCAGCGCGGGCGCGTAGCGCTCCAGCTGGACCGACTCGGTCATCTCGGCGAGACGTTCGGCGTCGATCCCGACCTTGAGCATCCCCTCCATGATCCCGCGGCCGATGCTGCCGCGCGTGACACCGTACGCGTAGCGGTTGGTGGAAGCGATCGAGACGACCGGCGCCGTGAGCGATCCGGCCGCCGCCGCGAGCAACGACAGAAACGCCCCGCAGCTGTAGCCGATCGCGGCCACCGGCTCGAGCCCGCAGTGCTCGCGCAGCACGCGCGCCGTCGCCCTCTCGTCCCAGCACCACTGTCGAAACGACTCGAACATCCGCCACGGGTTCGGGTTGCACATGCCCTCTCCGGCGAACTCCCCGGGGGGAACACGCTCGAAGTGGTACGGCCCGGCCATCGCGGCCACCGGCACACGCCCGATCAGGTCCGACAGAAACCACTCCCACAACGTCCAGCGACGCTGGTAGATCGGATGGTGGAAGACCACGACGCGATCGAAGGTCTCCGCACCGGTGGGGCGATAGAGCCGTACCTGGACCCGGTCGTTCTCACGTCGACCCGACGGCAGGGGAGAGTCGAATCGCAGCGTCTCGACGCGGGGCCCGCGGAGACGCGGCACGGGTTCGATGCTCAGATTCTCGATATCGGGTCGATCGGGTGGCCGGACAAAGGCGAGGAGGTCACGGTTCGCCGCGGCGCAGAGCGCTTCCGCCTCGGCGAGACCTCCGCTCCCGAAGTACCGCCACGGGTCGGGGTGCTGCCCGACGCCCGACAGTCGATTCCTGATGCGTAGCCAACCCTCGATGGTCTCGATCGCGAGAGGAGTCATCGTACTCACCGGATGACGTAAAGCTCCGTCTGAGGCCGGGACAGGAACGTGCAACCGTCTTCGGTAATCGCGACGATCTCCTCGCACGTCGCGATCCCGTGGCCCTCGACCGTCAGGCGAGGCTCGATCGTGTAGCACTGTCCCTTCTCGACTTCGAGATCGGGCAGGTTTCCGTAACGTTCCCAGCGGGGACACAGCAGACCCGCACCGTCATGCGCGGTGCGTCCGATCTGGTGTCCGAGACCGTGCGGGTACTCCCCGTAGCCCCGCTCCGTGATGTAGCTTCGCGCGACGCCGTCGATGTCCCCGCCGGTGCGACCGGGGCGAAGCTCGCGCGCGGCCTCCTGGATCGCCTCGACGATCGTGTTGAAGCCTTGCAGGACGTCTTCGGGTGCTTCGGTCTCGCCGTCGTTCAGGAAGTACCAGGTTCGTTGGAGGTCGGAACAGTAGCCATCGCGCTTGACACCGAAGTCCACGTTCATGATGTGGCCCGGCTCGATCGGTCGGTCGGTCGGCCCGGCGTGCGCCCCGGCCGAATCGGGGCCGGTGAAGACCGCCGGGCAATGGTCGGCATCCCACGCCAGACCGAGCCCCGCCCGCTCGACTTCTTCGAGAATCATCGCGGCGACTTCTTTCTCGGTAAGACCGGTTTGCAGTTTGCTCGTCAGGCGATCGAGGATCTCGACGGTGATCTCACACGCCGCTCGGATCCGCGCCTGCTCGGTGGCGGATTTCCGGCCGCGCAGCGCCGAGACCACGCGCTCGGAGCTGTGGAGACGCTCCGCATACGGCGTTCCGGCAAGGGTCTCCGTGAGCTTGAGGTACATCCCGTGGGTCAGACCGTCGGCCATGACGTCGTTGACCGAGTGGTTGACCGCGATCCGTTCGGGGTCGAGCCGCGCGAGGACCTTGACCAGATCGTCGGAGATGCCACCCAGATAGCCCACGATCTCGGGGTAGTGGCCGTGCATCTCGAGGTTGGCCTTGTCGAGGCTGCCGACGATTGCGATCCGGTCGCCCCCGGCCGTCAGGATGAACGCCGAGTGCCACGTGACATTGGTGCCCACGACGAGATCCATGCACGGGTCGTGGATCGTGTGGCTCTCGCGTGTGAACAGAAGCCACGCGTCAAAGCCCGTCTCCCGGAGAATCGCGGGAACCTGCTCGAGCTTCTCGGAAACGATGGGATCGCCACCCGCCATGAGAAAACGATACCATAGGGCACATGGCCGCCGTCGCCGTCATTGCCTGCTTTGTTCTCTACTACCTGGGCTATCGATTCTACTCCGGTTACCTCGCGCGGAGAATCTTCGATCTTCGGAAGGACGTCCCGACCCCGGCCCACACTCTCGAGGACGCCGTCGATTACACTCCGACCCACCCGTTTGTTCTGTTCGGGCACCACTTCGCGTCGATCACGGGATTATCGCCGATGCTCGGCCCGGCCATCGCGGTCATCTGGGGATGGCTTCCGGCGATGCTGTGGGTCGTGCTCGGCGCGCTGCTCGTCGGGTGCGTCCACGACTTCGGGGCGCTGGTCGTGTCCGTCCGCGCGCGCGGCATGTCGATCGGCGTCGTCGCCTCGGGGCTCATGGGTCCACGTGCGAAGTCGTTGTTGCACGCGCTCATCTTCTTCGGTGTCTCGCTTGCGATGGGTGTGTTCGTCTACGTGATCGCCAAGTTGTTCTCGGGCGACTATCCGCAGTCGGTCATGCCCTCGACGGCCATCCTGGTTCTCGCGTTGGGGGTGGGTTGGCTCGTTCGCCGGCGCGGCTTCAACCTCTGGAAGCTTACCGCCGTCGCTTTCGTCGTCATCCTGGCGGCCGTGAGCCTGTCGTCGACCGTCTCGTTCCATTGGACCAGTCAGAACGGTTGGACCTGGGTGCTCCTGGCGTACGCGTGGCTCGCGTCGGTGCTCCCGGTATGGTCGCTCCTGCAACCCCGCGACTTTCTCAACTCGTTGCTGCTCTATCTCGGTCTGGGTCTGACCTACATCGGCTTTTTCGTTCTTCGGCCGGATTTTGTGGCACCCGCTGTCGACCTCCGGCCCGAGGGCGCCCCGCCGATGCTCCCGTTCGTCTTTATCGTGATCGCGTGCGGTGCCGCGTCGGGGTTCCACTCGCTCGTCTCGTCGGGCACCACCGCCAAACAGCTCGACCGTGAGACCCACGCCCGCCCGATCGGCTACGGCGGCATGATGGGGGAGTCGCTCCTCGGTCTCGCCGCCGTGATCGCGTGCACCGCCGGGTTCGCGTCCTCCGCCCAGTGGCAGGACTACTACCACTCGTGGGGGGCGATGGAGTCGCTCGCCGCAAAGATCGGGGCATTCATCGAGGGCTCCACCCGCTTTGTCTCGTCGCTCGGGGTTCCCGAGGATGCCGCGCGAACGCTGATCGCCGTCGTCGTGGTGAGCTTTGCCCTGACCACCCTCGACTCCGCAACCCGGCTTTTGCGTTTCAACATCGAGGAGATCGGGCAGACCGTCGGCGCCAAACCCAACCGCTACATCGCATCAACGATCGCCGCGGGCTCGATCGCGTTCTTCGCGTTCTACAAGATCGACGGGAAGGCCGCCGGACTCGCGTTGTGGCAGTTGTTCGGATCAACCAACCAGCTGCTCGCGGGTCTGGCGTTGCTGGTGGTCTCGCTCTACCTCATCGAGCGCCGGCGCCGGAGCCTTCCCTATCTGATTCCGATGCTGTTCATGATGGTCAGCACGCTGAGCGCCATGACCTTCAAGCTCCGAGACTTCTACCGCCAGGACAACATCCTGCTTCTGGTGCTCGCGGCGATCATCACGTCGATCGCCCTGTGGCTGGTCGTCGAGGCCTTTCTGGCGCTCGCGAGGTACCGACGCGAGGGCAAGGTCGAGGGCCTCGACATCCCCGTCTCCGAGACCTGATCCCGCAACCCGCGACCCCCGTCTCACCCTCCCGGCGTGTGTCCCGCGGCTCCTTGCACCCCTCCGGGGCCGGACACTAGATTCTCCGCCGGAGGTGGGAGATGAGCCTGAAACGAAAGACGAAGCGTTCCACGGGTAGCGCGTCCGGACGACCGCGCGATATCGACGGCGGCGCGTTCATCGTCGATCGCCAGGGGACGATCCTGGGTTTCGACGAGCGCATAGAGCAGTTGACGGGTTGGTCGGCCGTGGATGTCGTGGGGATCCACAAGGACGTCGCCTGCGCGGTCACTCCGACCTCCGGCGAGCACGCCAAGCCGGCGCCGGTTCCGTTGTACCAGGGGACCATCCCCGTGACGGACGGCCGCGCCATCGATCTGCGACTGCGCTGCAGCGACGGGTACACTCTCAACGTCGAGGCGGCGACGCGGTTGCTCCCCGGTCGCGGCGAACGGGTCGCGGTCAGCCTTCTGAAGGTGCTCGCGCGCTCGGGTGGATCGTTGTCCGGGGGCGGCGGCGATGGGTACGACGAGCTCACCGGCCTGCCCGGCGCCGACAAATTTGACTCGAGACTCTGCGACGCTTTCGAATCGGCCTCGAAGCTGGCCCGGCCGTTGGCCCTGATTTTCGCGGATGTGGACCATCTCCGACGGATCAACGACCGTCTGGGTCATCTCACCGGCGACGAGGTCCTGCGCACGCTCGCCGGCATCCTTCGAGCGGAGGTCGATGACAGCGAGGTGGCGCGGAGCGGCGAGGATACGTTCGCCATCCTTCTCGAAAACGCCGGGCGCGGCGACGCACGGCAGACCGCGGCCAGGGTGCGGTCGATGGTCGAGCGCTACCGGTTCTTCGCGGGCGACGACATCCGCGTGACGCTGAGCATCGGCGCCGCGTCGTATCCGGCCGACGCCGAGACGGCCGCCGGTCTCCGCAAGCGTGCGCACGACGCCCTCGAGCAGGCCCGCGAGTTCGGTCGTAATCGCGTGTGGTGTTACACGCGACGGCCACGGGTGCCCGTCGAGGTTCCGGTGTTTTTCGACTCCGCCGAGCCCCTGCTCGTCGGTTTTACGCGCGATCTATCCCCGAGCGGGGTGTTCGTCCAGACGTCGTCGCCGGTCGACATCGGGATGCGGTGCGCGCTCGCGTTCCCGCTCCCGGGTCAGGGCAGC
>JBFJTV010000082.1:0-9270 GCA_041625075.1 Candidatus Polarisedimenticolaceae bacterium
GTTGCGGCCCGCCGAGGAGCCTACCGAGAGCGGCGACGACCCCGATCCGATGCCCGCGACCGCCCGGCCGGACGCGTGGGATCGCGCGCTGCACATCGGTCGGACGGTTCTCGCGATTGCCGCGATGACCGCACTCGCGCTGGCCCTCGTCCTCTTTCTGACACGTTCGACCGGCGACACGACGCTCGCCGGTCGCGCGCGCGACGTGCTCTCGTACTGGATCCTCCCGATCCTGGTGGCGTCGGTTCTGCTGTTCGGATGGGCGCGAGGCGTCAAGGTCTACGAGTCGGTGGTCGAGGGCGCCAAGGAGGGATTCAACGTCGCGGTGCGGATCATCCCCTACATGGTCGCGATTTTGGTCATGGTCGGGATGGTGCGCGCGTCGGGTCTGATGGACATGATCGTGTGGACGCTCAGCCCGATCACCACTGTCGTCGGCATGCCCGCCGAAGCCCTTCCGATGGCGTTGCTACGGCCGCTTTCCGGTTCGGGATCCTACGCGGTGATGAGCAGCATCATGGAGCAGCACGGCGCCGACTCGCTGATCGGCTACATGGTCAGCACCTTCCAGGGCAGCACCGAGACCACGTTCTACGTCCTGGCGGTCTACTTCGGCGCGGTCGGGATCAAGCGCACGCGGCACGCGCTTCCCGCCTGTTTGGCCGCGGACGTGGCCGGGATTCTCGCCGCCGTCTTCATCGTCAACCGTCTTCTCGGCTGATCGGGGCGAGGGATCGAGCCGAAGTTGACGGCCGCCGGGGGTGGTGCTAATGTCGCCGATTGTCGTGCACGGGAATACCGCTAGAACGAGGAAACACGCCGTGCCAGACCAGCGTCTGGCAGATGGGACGACCCCGGCCGTCCGGCGGTGAGAGAAGGGCGCTCCACGAGCGCCCTTTCGCTTTCTTGGGGTCCGGGATGCTCGGGAAGACCGGGTCCGGCGCGGTGAAGTGACACGGAGGGTGGACGTTTGAGAGCCAAGGATTCCCTCACCCGGTTGCTGACGGTTCAGGAGCTGGCGCTCGAGATCCGCAAGGCGACGGCCGAGATCGAGAACGCCCCGGCTCGAATCGAGGAGATCGAGGACCGCTTTCGCGAGCGCAACGCCGAGTACGTCGCCCTCAAGGACCGTTTTGACGATCTCGAAACGGATCAGCGCGAGCGCAACCAGGAACTGGCCGAGCTCGAGGAGAGCAAGAAGAAGTTCATGGCCGATCTCATGCAGGTCAAGAACCAGCGCGAGTACGCGGCCATGCTGAAAGAGATCGATGTCGTCAAGGCGCGCATCGCCGAGCACGAGGACGCGATTCTCTCCGACATGGAGGAGATCGAGTCGCTCAAACCGCAGCTTCACACTCACGCCGAGCATATCGAGCAAGAGCGGGTCAGCGTCGAGAAGGAGCACCGCGAGGTCGACGCCGAGGTCGAGCGGGCCAAGCAACGGTTGAACACCGCGACGGAGGAACGGGAGCGGATCGAGTCCGAGCTTCCCGACCGCCTCCTCGTGAGCCTCCGCCGCATCGAGGCGAACCGCCAGGGTCTGTTCATGGCCCGCGCCAAGGACGGCTCGTGTCAGGTTTGCTACGTCCGCATCCGTCCCCAGGCCTTCCAGGAGATCAAACTCGCCGCCAAGGTCCACGTCTGCAGCCAGTGCAAGCGCTTCCTGTACTTCGAGGAAGCTCTCAAACCGGCGTCGAGCGAAGAGAGCGACCCCGGCGCCGGCCCGGAAAGCGTGGGGGCCGCCGATGGCGGCACGGTTTAGAGCGGCTTTCGACGGAGGCTCCCGCGGTAACCCCGGCACGGCGGCATGGGGGGTCGCCGTCATCGACGCGGAGGGCCGGTACGTCGAAGGCCACGCCGCCGCGCTCGGACACGCCACCAACAACGTTGCCGAATACCACGGTCTGCTCGAGGCTCTGCGACTCGCCGTCGAGCGGGGGGCCGACGACGTCGAGATCCTCGCCGACTCCGAGTTGATCGTTCGACAGATCCAAGGCCGCTACCGCGTCCGACAGCCTCACCTCAAACCGCTTCACGAGGAGGCAACCCGCTTGATCGCGCGCTTCGGGCGGTTCCGGATCACGCACGTTCCACGAGGCGAGAACCGCGACGCGGACCGTCTCGTCAATCTCGCGCTCGACCGCGCCGAGGCTGCGGCCCCCGAAGAGGTCGTGCGGATCGTGGATCGGCCCGAGTCCGCGTGATGTCGGATCTCGACGACTCGCTCCGGAGAGTCCGCGACCGTATCGAGGGCGCCTGCGTTCGAGGCGGGCGCCCCCGGGAGTCGGTCGCGCTCGTGGCGGTGTCGAAGACCGTCACGAGCGAACGGGTCCGGGCCATGCTCGCGATCGGGCACGACTTATTCGGCGAGAACCGCGTCCAGGAAGCACTCGCCAAGATCCCCGAGGTCGGGGCCGGCGCGCGCTGGCACCTGATCGGCCATCTGCAGCGGAACAAGGTGAGACACAGCGTCGGTCTCTTCGAGCTGATCCACTCGGTGGACCGAGGGCAGCTCGCGGCCGAGATCGACCGCCGCGCCGGAGCGGCGGGCGTCAGGCAGGCCATCCTCATCCAGGTCGATCTCGCCGGGGAGGAGACCAAGCACGGCGTTCCGAAAGACGAGCTCGACGCGTTGGTCGAGCAGGTGCTCGCTCTCGAGCACGTCGATCTCCGCGGGCTGATGATCATCCCGCCGTGGCCAGAGCGCCCCGAGGACTCGCGGCCGTGGTACGTCGCCCTGCGCGAGCTCCGGGACGCCACGGCCGAGCGCACCGGCCATACCCTTCCCGAGCTCTCGATGGGAATGACCGACGACTTCGAGGTCGCGGTCGAGGAGGGGGCCACACTGATCCGTGTCGGCCGCGCCCTCTTTGGCGAAAGACCCTGAGGATGTCGCAGACCCTGAGCTTATCGAAGGGTCGAAGGGTCGAGGGGTTGCAATCCCAAATAGGTCGGATTATGTTCGGCAGCGTTTCAGCCACCGGGAGGGTCGAGCCATGGGCGAGCGTATGACCGCGATGGACATCGAGGGACAGCAATTCGACCGCAAGGTGCGAGGCTACGATCCCGAAGCGGTTCGTCTCTACCTTCGCTCGGTCGCCGAGGAGATCGAAAAGCTCAATCTCGAGAACGCGTCTCTCAGGGAAGACGTCGGCAACCTCAAGGACAAGGTCGAGGAGTACCGCGACCGCGAGCGCTCGCTGCAGGAAACTCTGGTCGCCGCACAACAGATGGCAGAGGAGTACCGCGAGAAGACCAAGCTCGAGTCCGATCTGATGATCAAGGAAGCCCGCCTCAAGTCCGAGCGCTTGCTGGAACACGCCCAGGACCAGCTCTCACGGATCGAGACCGAGATCAGCCGGGCCAAACTCGAGCGTGACGCGTTCGAGAACCGCTTGCGGGCCGCGATCGAAGAGCACCAGGCCCTCCTCGATCTTCGCAAGAAGGAGCGCACCGAGGTCGAGAACCTGCGCTTCCTCCGTCGTCGCTCCGGAACCGAGGCCGGATGATCGGAGCCGATCTCGCCGTTGTCGGGATCTCCGAGCTCGTCACGCCCGAGGGGTGCACCGCGCGCATCGGCGCCGATCTGGGCCGCACCACCGTCATCGAGAATGCCGCCGTCGCCTGTCACGAGGGCGAGATCGTCTTCGTCGGCAGCGAGGAAGCCCTCCGCGCTCAAGTCGAGGTCGCACCGGGTGGACGCGTCGTCGACGCCGAGGGGGGAACCGTGCTTCCCGGTTTTGTCGATGGCCACACGCATCTCGCCTTCGCGGGCTGGCGCGAGTCGGAATTCGACGAGCGTCTTCGCGGCGCGACCTACTCCGATATCGCTGCCCGTGGCGGCGGCATCCTGTCGACGGTCGCCGCGACCCGCGCGGCGAGCCGCGAGAGTTTGACCGAGCTGATCCTCGAGCGCCTCGACGCGATGCTCGCGCTCGGGACGACGACCACCGAGGCCAAGAGCGGCTACGGTCTCACCCGGGAGGACGAGATCAAGCAGCTCGAAGCGATCCGGGACGCGAACGCGCGCCATCCGATCGAGCTGGTGCCCACTTTTCTCGGTGCCCACACCGTTCCCGCGGAGCACCGCGACTCGCGCGAGATCTACGTCGAGCAAGTCGCGCGGGAGATGATCCCCGAGATCGCACGCCACGGGCTCGCGACCTACGCCGACGCCTTTGTCGACCCGCATGCCTTTACTCTGGACGAGGCGCGCCGCGTGCTCGTCGCGGCCCGGGAGCACGGGATGGGGATCCGCGTGCACGCGGACCAGCTCTCGAACGAAGGCGCCGCATCGCTGGCCGCCGATCTCTCGGCGGCGACGGCCGACCACCTCGAGTACGCTTCCGACGACGGGCTCGAGGCGATGGCCCGCGCCGGAACTTGCGGTGTATTGCTTCCGGCCGCGACGTTCTTTCTGATGATGGACCGTCACCCGCCGGGACGGCGGCTGGTCGATGCCGGTGTGCCGGTGGTCGTGGCCACCGACTTCAACCCGGGGTCCTGTCCGACCGAGTCGATGGTGGCCGCGTTATGGTTCGCCTCGTTGACCGCGGGGCTGTCGGTGGACGAGGCCATCACGGCATCGACGCTGAACGCGGCGCACTCTCTGGGTCTGGCCGACAGGGCCGGGAGTCTCGAGCCGGGCAAGCGCGCCGACCTGGTGATCCACGACATCCCGAACCGGTACCACCTCGTCTACCGCTTCGGGGTCCCGCGCATACGAACCGTCATCGCGCACGGCCATGTCGTCGTCGACAACGGCCGTGTTCTCTAGCCCGCGCGGGCGAGGATCCTAGAACAGCGGAGCGCGCTCGTTGACCTCGTACTTGTAAACGTAGGTGTAGACCTTGAGGTCGATCGGCTGCTCGAACGATGCCGAGATGATCATCTCGCTGCGGCTCCGCTCGAGCTTGAGACGCTTGGGGTCGAGCGGGATCCTGAGCTCTTCGGCCTTGTCGATGATCCGCTGGCGGACCTGGCCGTCGTGCTTGCGGACCGCGGCGTAGCGGCATTCCTGCTCGACGAAGTCGCGAAACTCGTAGGCCGCGACGCGCACCGGGATGATCTTCACCCCGAGGAAGATCGCGACGCCCACCACGGCGAGCGCGATCAAAGCACCGATGCGCCCCTCGCCGCTCTGGCCGTGTCTTCGCATGATCGTCCTCCCACACCGCCCCACGGACCGGGGACGGCCGCGGTCGAATATAGGTTCGGCCCCGTGGGGAGACAACCGGGCGCCGGAGCCCTATGTTTGGCCCTGTTGGGCGGTTCGTTCGCCCGGATGAGGAGGCCTCCCGTGCGCCAACCCGTACTCATGTTGCTGGGGATTCTCGCTGTCTGTGGTATCGCTCACGCCGGCGTGGAGAATGTCGAGAAGACCCTCGAAATCGACGATGTCATCACGCCGGGCGGAAGCTTCCACGTCGAGAACCTCCTGGGGTCCGTCACGGTCGAGGGGGGCGGACCCGCCGGGAAGGCGACCGTCAGGGCCCGTGTCGTCGCCGAGGCCGAGACACAGGAGGCGGCGACCGCGCTCGCCGACACCATCCGTCTCGACCGCCAAGAGGACGGCAACGCGGCGCGCGTGCACGTAGCCTTCCCCGTCGATCGCCACCCCAGCTTCCGACCCCCGAAGAGCGAGGGTGGTGGGTTGGTCTCGCGGTGGATCGGCAAGGTTCTTCGTCGCGACCCGGTCAACGCGCAGTACGCCGGGCGCTCGGTGACCCTGGGCCCGACCAAGGGCGCCACGTCGATGGCGGTGCACGTCACCGTCACCGTCCCGCACGACGTCCAGGTCGGTGTTCGGCAGGTCATGGGCGCGGTCCACTGCGTACGTCTTCGTGGTGGACTCGACGTCGATGCGGTGACGGGTGAGGTGATCATCGAGCGCATCTATGGCGCCGTCCACGCGAGGACGGGCGACGGCGACCTCGCGATCCTGACCGCGAAGGGCAGGGCGGTCGAGGCGCACAGCGGAACGGGCGACCTCCAGCTCGTGGACGTCAACGCCGATGTCGTCAAAGTCGGAACGGACGACGGCACGATCGAGGGCAAGAAGCTCGGGGCGAAGGCGTTGACCATCGAGGTTCTCAACGGCAAGGTCAGTCTCGACGAGCTTGACGCGAGGAAGTTCACCATCGACACCGGCTCGGGCGACATCGATCTCGGGCTGCAGCTCCAACGCGCGCGCGAAGGCTCGATTCGATCCGGTTCGGGTGATGTCACGCTCCGAGTCGGAACCTTCGCACCGTTCGACCTGCTCGTGGCCAGCACGGCCGGATCGATCAAGTCCAAAAACCTTCCGCTCGAGACGGTCGCGGGCGAGGCCGGGACCCGGCATCTGCGACGGGGCACCGGTGGCGCGGAAATCCGGGTGACGACCGGGGGAGGCGGGGTTATCCTCAGGGAGCAATAGCCACCCGAGGAGAACCCAGTGAGGTCCAAAACACGTCACCTGACGTTCAACGTCCCCGCCCGGATGGATTTCGTCAACATCACTCCCGACGTCCAGCAGGTCGTGGCCGAAAGCGGTGTGCGAGAGGGCCTCTGTCTCGTCAACGCCATGCACATCACGGCCAGCGTTTTCATCAACGACGACGAGTCGGGGCTGCACCAGGACTACAAGGAATGGCTCGAGCACCTCGCTCCCCACGATCCGTCCCGTTACCGCCACAACCGCACCGGTGAGGACAACGGCGACGCCCATCACAAACGCCAGATCATGGGGCGCGAGGTCGTCGTGGCGGTGACCGAGGGGCAGCTCGACTTCGGACCGTGGGAGCAGATCTTCTACGGCGAGTTCGACGGCAACCGCAGCAAGCGCGTGCTCGTCAAGGTCATCGGCGAGTAGTGCCGTGGGAAGAAACGCGATCGTCACGGTCGTCATGGCGCTGGCGTGCCTCCTCCCCGTGATGGCGGGACCCGACGGGCCGGCGACGTTCTCGATCGTGGCGGCCGACCCCGAGACGGGGGAGTCCGGCGTCGCGGTCGCGAGCCGCTTCTTCGCGGTCGGGAGCGTCGTTCCGCACGCACGCGCGGACGCCGGCGCCGTCGCGACGCAATCGTTTGCCAACACGACCTACGGCCCCCGGGGTCTCGACCTCCTCGCCCGCGGTCTTTCTCCGAGGGAGGTGCTCGAGGTCCTGACGCGCGCCGACGAGCAGGCCGCGCAGCGCCAGGCGGGTGTGGTCAGCGCGACGGGAGAGTCGGCGACCTTCACCGGTGAACGCTGCATCCCGTGGGCGGGCGGGCGCCACGGTCCCGGGTACGCGGTCCAGGGGAACATCCTGACCGGCGAAAAGGTCGTGATCGCGATGGAGCGTGCCTTTCTCGAGAGTGCGGGGAAGCCTCTCGCCGAGCGAATGTTCCACGCGCTGGCGGCGGGCGACGCCGCCGGGGGCGACAGCCGCGGCAAGCAATCGGCATCGCTGCTCGTCGTCCGCGAGCGTGGCGGCTATGCGGGCTTCAGCGATCGAGCCGTCGATATTCGCGTCGACGATCACGAGGACCCCTTCGGGGAGCTCGAGCGCCTGCTCGGGCTGGCGCTGGTCAGCGACTACTGGAATCGCGGCTGGACCGCCTTCACCGAGAAGCGTTACGAAGATGCGCTGGCGTGGCAGGAGCAGACGGCGGCGCAGGCCGAGAAGCACCCCACCAACCTCGCCGAGGTGCTCTACGACCTCGCCGTGATCCGGCTGGCCAACGGCGACCGCGAGGGCGCCAGGAAGGCCCTCGACCGGGCCGTCGGGATCAACCCCAAGCTCGCCGTCCAGGCCGAGGACGATTCCGACCTCGCGGCCCTGAGCGACTGACGTCCTCGCTGGGGGACACCCGGGAATCGATTCCCAGCAGAAAACCTTTGCCGATCGGCCTCGGATCACGTCGACAGGCTGGCACTGGCCTTGCTGTTTCTGAGGGCGAGCCCGACCGGCCGACCCGGTCGCCGTGCTCGCGGAGCAGCGCCATGTTCAGCAAGACCAGTCTCGAAAAGCTCGCGCGGCGAGGATTGATTCTCGCGATGGTCTTCGCGATCGGCGGTCTTCCCGCGCTCGCGGACGACGACAAGCGTGTCAAACCACGATACGACCGCGGCGAGGCCAAGCGCCCGTCCGGGCGCGACGCCGTCGTGACCCTCGCGCTCCCCGACGATCTCGTGATCGCGGCCCCCCGCGTGTTCGGTGGGGTCGAAGGATCGAAGAGTGCGTCCGCAGGCCGCGCCGTGCGAACCCGTCCCGGACACGGGCGCGCGCACGACGACCATCGGGCCCCCGTAGACGTCGTGGCGCTCGCGTCCGACGCGGCGAGCTGGACCGCGAAGGAGCTCGCGCAGACGATCGGGCGCCGGCAGTACTACCGCGTCGGTCTCTACCGCGGGATGCGGGCCGCGTTGCGCGACGACTCCCTGGGCACGTGGGACTACATCGAGGGCCGCCGGTTCGGTCGCCGCGACCCCGTGGCGATCGGCATCGGGAGCGATCTGGGTTCGCGAGCGGCCGAGACCGCGGCGTTCGAACGGGCGGAGGCCCAGGTCGAGCGTCAGTTCCGAGATCTGACGAGAGAGCCGGTCTTCGCGCCGTTGTTCGATCCACCGCCGTACACGGTCGAGGGCACGTGGGTCGTGGAACCTTCGCTCCGCGAGGTCTTTCGCGACTTTCCACCCTCGAGCGTCCCGGGTCTCGGACCCAGGGTCGACCGCGCGCTCGCGGGCTGGCACTGGGACCCGTGGAGGCTGTACGGGTGCAACAGCCACACGAGCTTCTACGACTCCGGATGGCGCAACCCGGCAAGCGCCTTTGATTTCTGGGCGAGCGACTCCCGCCGCGCGCGAGTACTTCGGCGTCTCGACCACGACGACCGCGTCCTGTTCGAGGCGGTCTTCGTCGAGGAGTTTCCCGTCGCGCTCGCGCGGCAGTTCGATCGCCACCTCGCACGGGGTTACGACAACGGTTTTGACGACGGTTGGCGTTACGGTTCTTTCATCAGCTTCGAGTGGCACTACCGGCTCGGGTACAGCGAGGGCTTCGACCGCGGTGTCGCCGCGGCGGCGGAGCGAGCGTTTGACGCGGCCTACACTCGCCGCTATCGCGAGATTTACGGTATGGCGTTCGACGAGTGGGCCACGACGCCCAAGCCGGACGTCCTCGAGGTCAGGCTGCTAGACGCCAACGACGACGGCATCTTCCAGCCCGGCGAGGAGCTTCTCGTCGAGTTCGATCTCGCCAACTACGGTGGCGCCGACGGCAGCTTCCCGGTCCGCGTCGACGGGTA
>JBFJTV010000083.1:0-9242 GCA_041625075.1 Candidatus Polarisedimenticolaceae bacterium
GGAACCCGGCGGCGGGTTCGACGAAGACGACATTCCGTTCTGAGGGAACGATCCGATCAGCGAGCCTCGCCCATCAGCTCCCGCGCCGCGATGGCCGACGGGGCCGACGGGAAGCGGTCGATCAGTTCCTGGAGAACCTGCCTGGACTCTTCCGCGCGGCCCTGCTGATCGAGAAGCCTGCCCGCGTTGAGCAACGCGATATCCGCCGGGAAGAACCCCTCGGGATCGTCGGCGATCTCCGTCCAGAGATCGATGGCCTGCTGGGTCTGGCCCGACGCGACGTGCGCCTCGGCGAGATTGGCACGCGCCGTGCCCGCGAGGACCGGGTCGTTGCTGGCCGAGACTTGTTCGAAGAGGGTCACGGCCTGGGCGGCGTCACCTGACTTCAGATAGACGATGCCCTGGTAGAGCTCGGCCACGTCGCCGAGCGACGAGCGTCCCGCACGCCCGCGTGCCTCCTCGAACTTGCCGATCGCTTCCTGGTACTTCGCCGAATGATCGGTCGACACGCCGAGCGCGTCGAGGGCCGAGCCCTCCTGAGTCTCTTGGTAGAGCATCATGCCCTCGCCGAAGAGCCGAGCGGCAGCGGCCTTGCGGTTGCCCTGCCAGGCGATAAAGGCCATGACCCCGAGACCGACGACGATGATCGCCCCCGCCGCGTACGCCACCTTTTGCCAGTTTTCCTCGACCCACGTCGTGATGTCGAACGCGGTCTCGATGAACTCGTCGTGTTTGAGACCGTATCGGATCTTTTCCCGGCTGATCTTCTGGGCCATGATGCTTCTTACTCCAGCGTGGTGGGCCTGGAGGGACTTGAACCCCCGACCTTGAGTTTAGGAAACTCCTGCTCTATCCGAACTGAGCTACAGGCCCTCCTTCGAGCCGACGGGCTATTCGTATTGCAGCAGGCTGAACACATTCGCCGAGCCGAGCTGCTTTCGACCACCGAGAAAGGACAGCTCCACCAGAAAAGCGTAGCCCTCGACGCGGGCGCCCAGTCGCTCGACCAGTCTACCCGTTGCCGCCGCGGTGCCCCCGGTCGCGAGCAAGTCATCGACGACGAGTACTCGATCCTCGGGGCCGACGGCATCGCGGTGGATCTCCAGAGAGGCCTGGCCGTACTCGAGCTCGTAATCTTCTTTTTCGGTGTCGGCGGGGAGCTTCCCGGGCTTTCGAGCCAGCACCATCCCGACGCCCAGCCCGAGAGCCATGGCCGTGCCCAGCACGAACCCCCGTGATTCGACTCCGACGATCGAGGTGAGCTTCTCGCCACGGTAGCGCTCGACCATCCGATCGACCGCCGAGCGAAAGGCCTCGGGGTTCAGGAATAGCGTGGTGAGATCGTAGAAGTTGATCCCGGCCTTGGGGAAGTCGGGAACCTCGCGAATCGTCTTCTTGAGATCGGCTGTCAGCATTCGGATCCTTCGGCCTCCCACGACGTTTCCCTCAGTAGCGGACCTCGAAGCCCCGGTACGCTCCGGTGGCCTCGACCGGTCGGACGTTTACGTCCTCGACCCGCGAGCCGCGCGGCCCGCGACGGGCGGCCTCCTCGACCGCCGCCACCGCCGACGGAGCGCCTTCCGCCCAGATCTCCACGTCACCGTCCGCCAGGTTCCTGGCGTAACCCACGGCACCCGCAGCTTCGGCGTGGCGGATCATGAAGTACCGGAAGCCGACTCCTTGCACCCGCCCGCTCACACGGATTTGAACCGCAGCTGGCTCGGGCCCCCGACTCTCCTCTGCTGTCATGGTCGCCACCCGGGCTTCCCCCGCTCCGCCGGGGCGCCCGTCATGCTACGAGACGGGGCAAATGTTGGCAAGGTCGGGGGTTCCGGCCCGAAGGACACGCGACGCCCCGCCCGGCTGAGGAAGTCGAATCGGGGGGAGGAGAGGCGCGACTCTGCCGAAACGAAAAAGCCCCGGTTGGAACCGGGGCTCCCCGCCGCAACGTCCCCCCTCCTGCATCGGCCTCGCCGCGACGGGCTAGGCTTTCGAGCCGTTCTGGGGATACACCGATTCGCGGACGGAATCAAGACCGGTTTGGCAAGTCCAGATCATGGGCAGGGGTTGTCGTGGTCGCGCGGGTTGTTCTGACCGTCCGTTCCGAGACCCGACTCGACACCTGAGACCTCGCCCGTGGACAGAAAGAACGCGGTCTCCCCGGCCAATGGCGGCGTGAAGTCCTCCATCCAGGGGTCGGTCGGGCCGCAGGCCTGTGCCGCCAGCGGATTGCTGCCGGGCATCTTGCGAGTCGACGCAGTTTTCGGCGCGGCAGGTCAGCTGCAGAATCGCGAGGTCGCCCCGGTAGCCGTTCCACGAATCGAATCCCTGCTCGAGGTGCCACTCGAAGTAGTCGGGGTCGGTGAAGAAGGTGTAGATCACGCCGTCGTCGAGGTCGCAGAGATCCCCTTCCATATCGTCGTCAAAATCGGTCTGGCTCGGGTTGGAGTCGAAGAAGCAGTTGTCGCAGGCGTCTCCCGCCCCGTCCTCATCGAAGTCGTCCTGGAGAGGTTTGAAGTCCTAGAGAGTCAGCGCGATGGTTCGCATGGCGGCGGCTCTGTGCTCGGAGCATACGCCGAATCGTGGTCGCCGGTCGGAAGCGTCGCGCGACAGGTGAGGAATGAGAATCCGCGGGTGACGAAAGTACGAAATGGTCGGGGCGAGTGGATTTGAACCACCGACCCCCTGGTCCCGAACCAGGTGCGCTACCAGGCTGCGCTACGCCCCGACCTCGAAACAGGCTGGTCAAGCCGCCGAATGGTAGCAGCACCCCAACGGCGCTGCAATCGAGGGATTCTAGAGCACCTTGAGGACCCAGAATCCGAGAATCAGAAGCGCCACGAACGCGATCGTCAGCCACCCCAGATAGCGCTCGACGAAGGGCAGAATCGGCGGGCCGATCCAGCGGATCAGGAGCGCGACGAGAAAGAACCGGCCCGCGCGGCCGAGCACCGACGCCGCGATGAAGACCGGAACGCCGATCTCGAACACCCCCGCGGCGATGGTGAAGACCTTATAGGGGATCGGAGTGAACCCGGCTGTGAAGACCGCGAGAAAGGCGTGCTTCTGGTAGGCGGCCTGGACGAGTTCGAAGTTGTGCGGCGTGAACCCGACGGGCCCGAGCACCTTGAAAAACCCCCCGCTGACGGCCCCCCACAACCCGAAACCGATCCCGTAGCCGATCAGGCCGCCAATCACCGATCCCGCGGTCGTCGCCAGCGCATACCGCAACCATCTCTGCGGAGCGGCCACGGTCATGGCGATCAGTAGCACGTCGGGCGGGATCGGAAAGACCGACGCCTCGGTGAGCGCCAAAACAAAGAGTGCCCAGATCGCATGCGGGTGCGCGGCCCAGCGCAGCACCCACTGGTAGAGGCGATGGTGGATTCCCCGTCGCTCCGGCTTGACCGTCTCGGTCTTCTCGGTCGCGCTCATTCCTTCCATCCATATTTTCCGACGAGCGGCACGAACCGGCAGGGACCGTGCTCTTGCCGAACGAACTTACCGTTCCGGTTCACGACCCGCACGAGAACCTGGTCGTCGTTCGCGCCGGTGAGCGGGATGATCAGCCGTCCTCCGGGGTCGAGCTGCCCGAGCAAGGGCTCGGGAACCTCGGGCGCCGCCGCCGTGACGACGATGCCCCGATACGGCGCGAACTCTCCCCAGCCGTAGGTCCCGTCGAAGACCTTGAAGTGCACGTTCTCGATCCGGAGCGCGCGTAGTCGCTCGCGCGCCCGGCGCGAAAGCGCCAGAATCCGCTCGACCGTGTAGACCTGCTCGAACGCTCCGGCCAGGACCGCCGCGTGGTACCCGGACCCGGTTCCGATCTCGAGCACGCGGCCGGTGCCGTCTGGCTCGAGCAGCTCGGTCATCCGGGCCACGACCCACGGCTGCGAGATGGTCTGCTTGTCTCCGATCGGAAGCGCCGCATCGGCGTACGCCTTTCCACGCAGCGCCTCGTCCACGAAGTCCTCACGCGGAACGGCCCCCATGGCCTCGAGCACGCGAGCGTTCTTGATCCCCTGGCGCTCGAGCTGCGAGACCATCCGCTTTCGGCGCGTCGTGTCCTTCATGCCGGGTGTTCTCAAAGCGAGACGTTCCAGCCGGCCACGACGCTCATCGTGGACTCGTCGGTAAGGTTCGCGTGCAGCGGCGTGACCGAGACGTAACCCTCGTCGATCGCGCGATGATCGCCGTCGGGCTCGCCGGCGGGCGTGGAATCGGGGCTCGCGATCCAGTAGTACGGCCGCCCGGACGGATCGAGTCGCTCGTCGATCGCCGCACGATACGACCTCGTCCCTTGCCGAGTAATGCGCACGCCAAGGGGCTCCCCGGCCGGCACGTTGATGTTGAGATAGGCGCCGTCGGGCAGGCCGTGCTCGAGGACCTGCTCAACCATCTGGCGCGCAAAGCGCCCGGCCACGCCGAAATCGGCACGCCCGCGGTCGTCCGTCGCTACCGATACGGCAAGCGACGGGATATGCAACAACGTCCCCTCGAGCGCCCCCGCGACGGTTCCGGAGTAGGTCACGTCGTCCCCGATGTTGAGACCGCGGTTGATCCCCGAGACGACCAGCTGCGGCGGGCGCCCGCCGGTCAGCGTGAAGACGCCGAGGTGGACACAGTCGGTCGGTGTCCCGTCGACGCGGTAGCGATCGGGTCCCGTCTCCCAGACGCGCAGCGGGCGCCGAAGCGTGAGCGCGTGGCTGGCGCCGCTCATCTCGCGATCGGGAGCCACGACCACGATCCGCCCGATCCCGTCGAGGGCCGCGATCAACGCTGTCAGACCCGGCGCGTCGTAGCCGTCGTCGTTGGTCAGCAGGATGCAGGGCATCGCTGTCCCGTGGTTCTCGCTCACCCTGGATTCCTCGGTTTCGGGATGCGGCGCTGTGCGACGGTGCCGTCCGAGCCACCCCTCGCGGTCGCTCTTCGGCGAGCGGCATTATACACGCGGGCTTGCGCGGTCGTCCGGCGACGGGCTACGACCGAAAAGGGCAAGCACCCAGGCGGCGAAGACCACGACCGCGATGCTCGACCAGAAGTAGGTCGCGGGCATATCGACGGGGACCGAGAACATCCGGCGGAACGCATCGAAGACCACCGGGAGAGCGCAGAGAGCGACCCCGATCCACTTCCGGCGAAGGGTGAGAAAAGCGAACACGAGAAAGAGAGCGTAGTAGTAGCCGGTCAGCTCGACGGCGAACGGGATCAGGGCGGTCCCGAGGATCGCCGCGACCCAGTCGTCCTCATGTCTGACCCCCATGACGAGCACCGCGAACGCCACGACCAGGGCGACACCCACAACGGCACGGGCCCGCCCCGATATTCTCTCCCGCTGCCACTCCGCCTTTCTCGACGGCAACCGCGCCAGGGCCTCGTCCGACGGCAGCAGCGGGCGTACGATCGTGTGAACCCCCATGAAATTCGAAACCGGCGTCTCCAGGTGTCTGCGGCTGTTCTTCGCGAACTCGCCCCACGCGTTGCCATGGCCCGTGGTCACCAAGGACAGCGGGAACAGCACCACGACCGCGGTCACGACGCCGAGGGCGAAACGACGATGCGACGGTGAGGGAACGAACTGTCCGGTTCGCGTCATCTCCCACAAAACCCTGACCGCCACGCCCACGATCAGGAAGACGGGAAAGACACGAAGAAGCGCCGCGGAGGCCAGCGCCATCCCGCCGGCGAAGTGTTTCTGCCGACGCAACAGACAGACCCCGACCACGCTCGCGAACAGCCAGTCCTGTCTGAGAAAGGCGCCGGCGGTCCACCACGACCGGACCGGAAAGCTCGTCCCCCAGAAGATCAACGCGATACTGGCGGCCTTCCATCCGAAGGTGCGCCACACGATGATCCACATCACGACCAGCAGGATCGGATCGATGGCCATCAGCACGGAGATCTGGGCGTCGGAAGCCCCGCCCGTGCTCGCCAGCGCACGCCCCAGGATCCCCCAGACCGGCGTGGGATTGTAGCCGTAGTCCATGAGCATGATCGCCCAGATCTTGGGAGGGACTTTGCTGCGGAACCAGACGAGGTCTTGCTTGAAGACCTCCCAGCGCTCGTCCCCGAAACGGCGCCGGCACTCGTCCACGTCGTACTTCGGTTCTTCCTCGAGGTTGGTTTCGAGGTTCCGCACGCGCCGCCCGCGGTCGAGCCTCCGAAAGCCGTCCTCCTGGTCGGCCACGACCGTGCACTGGTACAGATGGGTGTAACCCATCTCGGGGAAGTATTTCGATCCGATGTAGTAGTGATAGACGTCCCAGTAGTTCTGGTAGGTCTGGTCGTAGGTCCTGCTGCTGTACTGCAAGAGGTTCCACCAGCACACCGCCGCGGCAAGACCGAGGCCCACGAGCACCACGCGCTCGAGCCGCGGGTTGTGTGGCGCTCCGTCCCGCCTCCGCCGGAGAGCGCCCCACGCGAGCGCCGCGGTCGCCAGCGCCGCGATGAGCAGCTTGACGTCGTAGACGCCGTGCCGCGAAAGCCACGGGAAGCCGTCGGGGAGAGGCTCGGAGCCGAGCACGAGTCGCGCCGGGCCCGGCGGAGGGTTCACCGGCAGTCGAAGGGCGCCGATCACGTAGACCCCGTCGCCGGCCTCGGCGCGCACCCGGATCGAGCTGACCCGGACGGGCTCGGGGAGCGTGAGGCCTCTGGTGCGGAGGCCGGGGTCGGTTTGAATGGACTTGAAGCGCCAGATCTCCTCCCAGGACGCGCCGGCGAGCCTTCCCTCGATGACGTAGCGATCGTCGCCGTCGGCCTGGAGGACGATCGTCTCGATCGTCACGGGAGCGTCGAACCGGAGTTCGAGAAAACCGTCGTTCTCGCTCAGGACGAGCGTCTCTTCCGAGAACCACCAGCTCCCGTCGGCGGGAAACGGTGTGCGCAGGACGGTCTCGGCGATCCCGATCGCGCGGTGTCCGCGGACGTCCGCGGCGGCCGTCCAATCGTCAGGCAGCCGGTCCGAACCGCACCCGGACAAGACGACCGGGAGTGCAATGAAGGACACGCGGATCAAAAGGGAGATCGCTCTCATCCCGAGCTAGGCTATATCACCCTCAAGAGACCCGTAGATGGATGGGAAGTGATTGGTCGGGGCGGCCAGATTTGAACTGGCGACCCCTTGCACCCCAAGCAAGTGCGCTACCAGGCTGCGCCACGCCCCGACCGGGCGACATGCTATCGCGCACGTCGTCGGTCTTCAAGGTGGCCGTACAGACTATGGGCAGGGTGTCGCCGGCATGCGCGGAAGTCCGCCGCTCGTCGTGCCCAGGCCCTGGTCGCCTCCACCGCCGATGACGCTTCGGAGATAGAAGAACCCGCCTGCCAGCGGCATCTCGGGATCGTCGAAGAAAGTATCCGTGGGGTCGGGGTCGAGCGCGGTCATGCAGGTGCCGTAACCGCCGTCGGGCAGGCCGTCGTCGTCGCCGTCGACCAGCGAGCCGACGTCGCCCCGGTAGACGTTGTAGGACAGCGCGCCGATCACCGCGGGCCAGACCACCCTGCTCTTGTCGGCTCCTAGGCTCAGCGCGTCCGGACCCGACTGGTTAAGGTGGATCGTCACGACGTCGTGATTGTCCCCGGAAGCCATGAGGTCCAGCAAGGCGTCGCCGTTGACGTCCGCACCGGCGATCCCGTTCGCCACGCGAGCCGCGTAGCCTGCCTCATGCGCGAGAATGCCGCCGCCCGTGTTGACGAATACGTCCAATCGCAAGCTCGCTCCCACAGCGACGTCGAGCAGGCCGTCGTCGTTCACATCGGTGACGACGACCGACCGCGGATTGTGAGGAAACTCGATCGGGAAGACCTGGCCGGCGGTGAAGGATCCGCTCCCGTTCCCGAGGTAAATTCGCAGATCGTCCGAGCCCTCGTGGACGACCGCCAGATCCGGGTTGTCGTCACCGTCGATGTCCCCGGCCCCCAGAGCCGTCGGGAGCGATCCGACCCCGATGCTCGCGGCCGCAACGAAGGCTCCCGAGCCCGTCCCGAGCAGGACCGATACGTCGTTCGATCCCCCGTTGGCCACGGCGAGATCGTCATGGCCGTCGCTGTCGAAGTCCGCGACGGCGATCGAGACCGGACCTGTCCCCGCCGGCACGATCGGCTGCGTCGAGAACTGTCCGTTCCCCAGCCCCAACAGCACCGAGACGTTGTTCGAGCCCTCGTTGGCCACGGCGAGGTCGTCCTGGTCGTCCTCGTCGAAGTCCCCGACGGCAAGATCGGACGGTCCCGTACCCACGAAGGGACCGATCGAGCTCGAGAAGCCGCCTCCCCCCGTCCCGGTGAGCAGCGAGAGCACGTCTTGGGCCCGGTTCGTCGCGACGAGATCCGGGAGAGTGTCTCCCGTGAACTCGCCAGCCACGATTGCCGAAGGGCCTCTTCGCGTCGGGTAGCGCACCTCGGGCTCGAAGGTGCCGGCGGCGTCGGCGAGCAACACGGAGACGTCGTCGGTGTCTTCGTTGGTGGTCGCGAGATCGGGCCGGCCGTCGCCGTCGAGATCGGCCGCGACGACGTCGCTCGGAGATTCGCCGACGTCTTCGCGGAGACTCGTCCGAAAGCCTCCCGCGCCGTCACCGAAGAGGATGTTGGCGTCGTCGCACCAGAAACAAGGGCGGACGACGTCCGCCGCCCCATCGCGATCGAAGTCTCCTAGCGCGATCGAGTCGGCACCTAGCCGGGTGGGATCGAAGCCCACGGCCGGGGCGAACTGACCGCCACCCGTGCCCAGCAGAACCGACAGACTCGCCGTTTCCGCATCGCGGTTGTTGACCGCGAGATCGAGAATCTGGTCCCCGTTGAAATCGGCGACCGCGACGAAGTTGGGATTGTTGTCACCGGTGGGGTACGCCTGCGCCGCTCCGAAAGTGCCGTCCCCGTTTCCCAGCAGGACCAGCACCTCGCTCGCGGTGTAACCGCGCGCCGTGACCAGATCCAGGTGTTGGTCGTCATTCAAATCGACCGGCACGATGTGGACGCCGGTGCCGGGAGACAAAAGAGGTGGCGCGAAGGTGCCATCGCCGTTCCCGAGATGAACCTCGAGATTACCGTTCCGGCTACGGACGAAGTCGTCGAGGTCATCCTCGTTGAAATCTCCGACCGCGACGCTGAAGCAGGGCCAGCCGTCGTCGACCATGATCTCGGGCCCCAACGAGCCGTCGCCGTTACCAAGGTGCATCGTGACCGACCCGGTGTTGTACGGGTTTGCCACCATCAGATCGAGATGGTCGTCGCCGTTGAAGTCGCCC